>NZ_JBHYHC010000135.1:0-24750 GCF_042738955.1 Umezawaea sp. NPDC059074 | reverse complement strand
GCCTTGGCCCCGAGTCTGGCCGTTGTTCTGCTGTCTCAAGCCTTCCAGGCCTCCGGCGGACCGGCCGCGGTGCTTTGGGCGTTCGGCTACGCGCTTGTCGCCGTCCTCGTGGTGGGGGCGGCGGAACTCGGCTCCGCCAAGGGCTTCCGGCTGCGGCTGGTGGCACCGGTGCTGGCCATCGCACTGGGTGTGGCGGCCGTCTTCTTGGCGATCCCCGCGCCGGGGGGTTCCTTCAGCTTGAAGGACGGTCGCACACCCGTCACCGCGCCCGCGGTGGTGGCCAACCCGCTCGACGAGATCGGTGCTCGGCTGACACAACCGGACACCGTGGTGTTCCGGGTCCGCACCGACGCCGCCGTGGACCGCTGGACGGTTGCGCTGTTCGACCGCTTCGACGGGGTGAACTGGAGCACCGGAGGCGAGTACCGGACCCTCGGCAGCGCGCTGGCCCCGGATCCGACCGTGACCGCGGCGACGGTCGCGGGGAGTGCCACCATCACGATGGTCGCGCCGACCGGGCCGTGGCTGCCGACCGCGGGGAGGACCAGGTCGGTCACCGGCGCCGACGTCGTGGTCGACCCCACCACGGGGACACTGCTGGCCACCTCCTCGGGTGCGGACACGTACGGCCTGACCTGGGCCGCGGTTCCCGACGGCGACCGCTCGACCTGGACGTTGGGCGGCGGCTCCGCGACCGCCGCGCTCCCGGACGCGCCCGCCGCCGTGGCGGATCTGGCCAAGATCGCGCTCAACGGGGCTGCGCCGTCGTTCAGCGCCGCGGTGGCGTTGGAGAAGTGGTTCCACGACAACTACAAGCTCGCCAACGCGGAGAACACACCCACCGGCCGGGCTTACCCGCAACTTCTGCACTTCCTCGGCACGACCAAGCGGGGGACCACGGAGCAGTTCGCCGCCGCGTACGTGGTGTTGGCGAGGGCCTCCGGGATCCCCGCCCGGCTCGCCGTCGGCTACCGCCAGCCCGAGGCCGTGGACGCCGCCGGTGAGCACGTCGTGCACAACGCGGACGTGGTCGCCTGGCCGGAGGTTCCCGTCGCGGGGCGCGGTTGGATCGCGCTCGACCCCAGCGGCGCCGTGGCGAAGACCGGCCTGGGCGACCAGACGCAGGTCGCACCACCTCAGCCCGCGCCCTCCACACCTCCAGCACCGAAGCCCAGCGTGGCCGTGGGTGACCCGATCCCCGGCCCGCCGCCCGTTCCCGACCCTCCGGCCGCAGCCGGGTCCTGGTGGCCGCTGTGGCTCGCCGCCGTGCTGCTGGTCGGCGGGATCGCGGCCGTTCCGGTGGCGAAGATCGTGCGGCGCAGAGCCCGACGCGGTCGTCCTCCCATCGCGGCGGTGGTGGGGGCTTCACTGGAGGCACGGGACCTGCTGCGCGATCACGGCGTCGTGGTGCGACGGGGGATGACCGTCAGGGACCTCGCTCAGCAGGCGGTACCAGTGCTCGGCGACCGCTTGGACGCCGATCTCCACGTACTTCGGGGATGCGTGGACCTCGCCCTGTGGTCCGGGGACCCGGTCTCGCGGGACACCGCCGACCGCGCGTGGAGCGCGGTGGACGGTGCGCGCAAGCGTGTCGCGACTCGACCGCGGTCCCGGCGGATCCGCGCGGCGTTCACGCTGCGTGGGCTCCTGTCCCCTCGTCGCTAGCCCGCTGGGGTCGTGGTTCCTCCGAGCGCCTGGCAGCGGCCACCGCGCAGGTTGCGGGGTTCGCTCTCGACGGTGTGCTCGCCGTCGGTGCCCTGCACGAGGAAGCAGTACTTCAGCTTCGGGTCGATCTCGGCGGTGTAGGAGGTGTTCTGCTTCACCAGAACGGTTTTCGGGTCCGTCGAGCCCTCTGCGGCGATGATCACCGCGTAGGTGAGACCCGCCGAGCCGCGCCAGGAGAGCTGGGCGGTGGGGCCGTCGTCCACGGGCTGGTCGAAGGAGATGCTCATCTGATCGGCGGTAGCGGGCCTGCCCGCCGAAGTGGACGGTGGAGGAGTGGCGGTCCGCCCGGATGGCCACAGCGCCACCGCCGCACCAGCGCAGACGAGGAGCACCAGCGCGGACACCCCTGCCACGAGGGGCTTGCTGACCGGGCGGCGTGCCGCCTGCGCGGAACCTTCACCAGGGCGAAGGCGTGTTTCGTCGGTCGCGGGCTGGGCCGGAGCACCCGGACTCGCCCCCGCACCGGGCCGCATGCCGGTGGCGGGTGCGGAGTAGTCCGGACCGGCATCAGGACGTCGTGGAGCCTGAGGCGCCTCTGCGCCGTGCTGGGCCAGTCGTAGCGCCACTTCGGACGGTTGTGGCCGCAGTTCGGCGGACCTGCTCATCATCCGGTCGACCGTCTCGGTGAACTCCGGCGACGCATTGGCGACGGTCGTCGTCGGAGATGTCGATTCCTGGATCCGGTGTTGCCAGGCCACATCGGTCTCGCCGGGACGCTTGGCGAAGGCCGCCCGCCCCGTCAAGGCGAAGTGGAGGGACGCGCCGAGCCCGTACACGTCGGACGCCGCGGACGGTTCGTTCCGCCACGTCTCCGGAGCCGCATAGGCCCAGGTGGCGTTGTCCTGCCGCTGATCCGGCGCGTCCGTCCGGATGGCCAGCCCGAAGTCCGACAGCACGGGTTTCCCGTTGGGGGTGAACAGGATGTTGCGGGGCGACACGTCACGGTGCAGCAGGCCCGCGCCGTGCACGCCTTGAAGCGCCATCGCCATCCAGTACCCGATGTCGGCCACTTGCGCGGGCGGCAGCGGACCGCTCGCCGTCACGCGGTCGTGCAACGAGTCAACGCACAGCTGCATGACCAGGAACGGCTGCCCTGTTCCGGGCACCAGTCCGGAGTCGTACACCTGCACGACCGCCACGTCCTGGATCCTGCCCACCGCTTTGCACTCGGACTCGAACTGCTTGCGGGCGGCGCCGTTTCGCGCGGTCGCGTCGAACACCTTCACGGCGACCTCGCGCTCGAGCTGGAGCTGGACACCGCGGTAGACGGTGGCGAAGCCACCTCGGCCGATCCGTCTGAGGTCGCGCACCCCCGGAACGCTCGGGATGCTTTGCCGTTCTTCCACGCCTGAGAGCGTAGCCGTCAAATCCTTTGTGCGCAGGGATGTTCACGCCGTAACAAGGCCGCGGCGTTTCGCGATCCAGCAGTCGTACGCGCGAGGAGGCCCGGCTTTGGTCCAGCAAGTTCCCGCCCACGGTTTCGCCGTCGACGTCGAGGCGCTGGCCGCCCTGACGGCGCAGATGCGCGACCTCCGCGAGCGGCTCGACCGTCCACCGCGCACAGCGGAACTCGACGTGTCCCAATCGGGGTCGCACGTGGTGACGAACGCGTTGCGGGACTTCATCTCCCGCTGGGAGGACGGTCGTGCCCGCATCCGGGAGAACCTCGAGTCCAACGCCACCGCGCTGGACGCCGCCCTGCTCACCTACCGGACCATGGACTCCGACATCGCCGCGGGCATGACGCCGACGTCTGCCGACCCCGGCAGGCTTCGATGACCTTTTCCGCACTGGGGTGGAATCCGGCCCCCGGCGAACCCGATGTGGTCCGCCGCTCCGCGGCCGAGCTGACTGGCGTCTCCGAGATCGCCGAGGACGCGGGCGCACTGCTGCGCGCCATCTCCACGGGTGGCGCCCTGGCGACGTGGACCGGCACCGCCGCCGACAACTTCCGGCTCACCCTCGAACAGCTGTGCGCGGACCTGGGCCTGCTCCAGCGGAGTTACCACGACGCCGCCGGCGCGTTGACGGCCTACGCCTCCGGACTCGACTCGGCCCAGCAGGAAGCCCTGCGCGCCGAGTCCGACGCGGCGGCCGCGACGGCCGACCGCGACGACGCGGCACAGCGCGTCAACGCCGCCACGATCGAGGCCCGCGGGCAAGCCTCGATCGTGAACAACGCCATCGTCCGGGCCAACGGCGCGACTGCGCAACTCGCGTTGGCGACGGCCACCGGCAACGCCATCGCCGCCGACGAGCAAACACGCAAACTGCAACAGGAACAGCGGACCATCCGCCAGGCGAACTCCCTGCGCGACCAGGCGAACCTGCGAGCGCAGGACGCCCAACGCGGGCACGACGCCGCCGCGAAGAGGCTCGACGCCGCCAAACTGCTGGGCTCGCACGCCCAAGAACTGCGCGAAGACGCCGCCCGAGTGGCGGAGAAAGCCCTGCACGCGGCCAGCGACGAGGGCATCAAACCGCTTGACCCGATGACGAAGTTCTGGGACTCCACGAAGGAGTTCCTGGGGTCCAAGGAGTTCGACCAGTTCCTCACCGTTCTTTCGGACGTGGGGCAGCTGTTCGTCGACATGGCCCTTCCCCTGACCATCGTGTGCGCGGGTGTAGCGCTGCTGGGCGGCCCGCTCACCTTCGCCGCCGCTCTGGCGATCGGCAGCGCGGTGTCGCGAATCGGAGTCGGCCTGCAAGCCGTCGCGTTCGTGGGAAGGGCGGCGCAGACCGCGGTCAACCCCGAGCACTCGGACAAGCTGGTGAACGCCGGGGTCGCACTGGGGATCGGCGCGATGAGCCTTCGAGGTGGAGGGGTCCGAGGAAAGGTCCTCGAGCTGGGCGGGCAGGTCAAGCGCAGCCTCGCCTACGCGGACAACCGGACGCTGTCCGGTGCGGCTAGAAAGCTGCTGTGGACCGAGTTCACCGTTGCCAAGCGGAGTCCTGCCGAGATGGTGAGCATGGTGGCAAACGGCAGGGAGGTCGTCAACGGCATGAAGAACGCAGCGGGGAACGACCTGTACGCCGACCTGACCGACTACCGGCCACCGGGCCATGCCGTCGTCCAAGAGGACACCGAGCAACAGATCACCGAGTTCGTCGAGGACCAGGCGATCGAACGAATGGTGGGGGTTTTCCGATGACGAGCACCGAGGTTCCCGCGGGCGTGACTGTCCGGCTGCCCAATGGCTGGGTGGAGATCGATCCGCGAGCCGCCGACATCGCCGCGGAGTTGGTGCGCACCGCCAGGGACGTCTGGGGTGACCGCTTCGACGAGGCCTTGCTGCGCAACGCGGCGGTGCCGGTCGCGCTGGAGCTGCGCAGGATGGCGGCAGGCACCGACCTGCTGTTGGCCGGTGCCTGGGCGGAGGCGATCGGCGATGGCACCACCGGTACTCCGTTGGTGCTCACGGCCAGCGCTGTCCTGGCCGTGTCGCCGCCGATCGCCGGCCTCCCCGCCATCCGCGCCTCGCTCGAACGCGAGGGACTGGCCAGCCTGGAGGTCACGTCCGTGGACCTGCCCTCCGGCCCGGCCCTGCTGGCCTCCGCGGTCGTCCGGATCGATCGTCCGGAGTGGACCGAGTCTGTGCCCGCCCTGCTGCGCCGGTACTTCATCCCGCTTCCCGGCACCGAACGGGTGGCGGTCCTGTCGTTCACCACGCCGAACACCGACCTCGCCACCGAGTTCGGCGAGGTCTTCGCGGCGGTCGCGGAGAGCGTGCGGTTTCAGCGGGCCACGTCAGGTACCTGACCCGCGGTCTTCTCGCCGTCGCGCACGAAATACGCGCGGCCGGGTGGCCCGCTGAACGCGTCGTCGTTGCCGAACTGCGTTCCCAGCCACGTCCCGCGGTGGGGCGACAGGACGATGCCGGTGTCCACCCCGGACAGCGCCTTCACCATGCCCTGACCGAAACCGGTGAGCTTCTCCAAGTCGGCCGACGCGATCAGGCCCGGCCCGCCGACGGCGAACATCCGGGTCTGGTCGGCTGCGCTGATCCCGGTGGCTTCCGCGTCGTCCACCACGACCACGTCCACTCCCGCGTCCAGCGCCGCGCCCAGGTCTCCCGGTCGCACCACGTGGACACCGTGGCGTTCGGCGTGGGCGTGGGCCTCCGAACTCCTGGACGGCACGAGCACCACCCGTGAGCCTGCGGCCGCCAGTGCCGCGGCCATGGCGGACACGGCCGTGCTGCGCCCCGATCGTCGAGGTCCTGCCACCACGACGGTGCACTTGTCCGCCGTCATGTCGACCCAGTGGCCGCGCAGCAGGTCCCCGCCGACGCCCAGCAGGGTCCACGACGCGCCGTCCGGCCTGCCGGGCATCTCGAGCGCCTCGGTCAGCGGGAGGGAACGGGGCAGCGCGTCGACGCGGATCAGGTCCGGTCCTGTGGCCACCTCGCGCCAACGCGCCTTCGCCGCCTCCACCTCGTGTCGCACGGCGTTGCGCTGACCCGCGCCCGAGAGGTCTGCGGACGGCAGGGGCAGGTGCACCTCGCTGCCGTCCGACACCAGGTACGCGCGGCCCGGCGGCAGTACCGTCGTGTCGACCTTGCTGCCCAGCCCCAGCTGCGAGGCCTTGCTGTTGTCGGTGAGGCGCAGGCACAGCTGATGGGCGAACTGGCTGGTGAGCGTTCCTCGCACGGCGTTCTCCCGCACCGCGAGGCACACCGTGATCCCGGTGGCCTGGCCGGCCTGCATGATCCGCACGAGCCGCTCGTACCCGGCTTCGTGCGCTTGGCCGATCGCCTCGGCGCCGTCGATCAGCAGGACGACCTGCGCGGGCGCGGTGCCCGGAGTCGTCGTCCACTGCTCGGCGACCGACGCGCCGCGCTCGGAGATGAGCAGCCGCCGCGACCGGGTGAGGTCCTCCAGGTGCTCCAGCAGCCGGTCCACCCGCCGCCGGTCGTCGGCACTGGTCACGACGCCGCTGTGGGGCAGCTCGGCCAGGTCTTCGAGCGCGTGGTGGGAGTCGATCACGTGCAGGTGCGCTTCGCGAGGGGAGTTGGCCTTGGCGAGTCCGATGGCCACGGCCCGCAGCGCCGACGTCCGACCCGATTGGGCGCCACCGACGACGAGCAGGTGGCCCGTGCCGAGCGGCACGGTGAACTCGCCCTGCTCCTGCCGTTCGGGCCGGTCGCGCAGACCCAGCACGAGCTGGTGGCGGGCGGGCACCAGGTCGTCGAGCAGGACGACCGGCGGCAACGGGTCCCTCCACATCGGGTGCGGCGGACGCAGGCCGTCGGAGGCGGCCACCAGCGCGTCGACGACGTCGTCCAGGTCGGTGCGCACTTCCCGCCGCTGAGCGGCGTGCTGCTGCGCGGGCATCGCGAGGTCGTCGTGGCGCAGCGGAACCACGCGCGCGGTGGCGGTCCGCTTGCCGCCGACCGGAGCCGCGGCCCACGTGGTCTGCACCTGGCGCAGCTCGTCGCCCCGGCGGACGAACGCCCTGCCGTGCTGGAACTTGCCGATCGTCGACGCGACCGGGCTGTCGAGGACCACGTCGCTGTCGGTGCGGCTCACCTTCAGGCACACGCCCAGCGAGGCGTTCTTCTTGATCGTGTCGCTGATGCCGTTGGAACTCTGGCTCGCCAGCAACAGGTGCACCCCGAGCGATCGTCCGGTGAGGACGATCGAGACCAGCTGCTCCAGCGCGTCCGGCTGCCGGGCGTTCAACTCGGCGAACTCGTCGACCACCACGACCAGCCGGGCGATGGGCGGAAGGTCGTGGTGCGCCTCCCGACGTGCGGAGTAGTCGTCCAGGTACGCGGCGCCCGCCCGGTCGAACAGCCGCTGCCTGCGGTCGAGTTCGGCGCGCAACGACGTCAGCACCCTGGTGGGCGAGCCGCTGATGTTGGTCACCACACCGGTGCAGTGGGGCAGCTTGCGCAGGTCCTTGAAGGTCGCGCCGCCCTTGTAGTCGACGAAGAGGAAGTTGAGCCGCTCCGGGGTGTTCGCGAGGGCGAGGCCGAGCAGCAGGGACACCAGGAACTCGCTCTTGCCCGAACCGGGGATGCCGAGGACCACGCCGTGCGGACCGTGCTCGGCGAGGTCGATGGCGAAGGGGCCGGTGGCGTCCGCGCCGATCACGACCGACGTGCTGGCCGGCCGCACCCGCCACGCCGCCTCGATCGCTTCGCGCGAGGTGTCCGGCACCACGTCCGCGAGGCGGACCACGTCGGGGATGCCGCCGACGCCGTCGGCGCCCATCGTCCGCAGCGGAGCCAGCAGGCGCGCGAGTTCCTCGGCCCGTGCGGAGTCGAGGGTGTCCGGTCGCACGGTCCTGGTGCTGCCGTCGTCGGCCGTCAACCGCGAGTCCGGCCCGTCCAGGGTCAGCACCGTGGAGCACACGCTCGGCAGCCGCGCCTCGTTCTCGTCGGTGCAGACGAACCGCAGGCCCGCTGCCACGCCATCGCTGAGGAGCGTGTGCACGTCCGGCCGCTTGACCAGCGGTCCAGCATCCACCAGCACGACAAGCGTGTGGGGTGCGGTCGCCGCAGTGCTCCAGGAAGCCCTCGGGTCGGTGTCGTCCTGCCGCACGAGTTCGGTGAGGAACTCGACCAGTGGCTGGACGCCGTCGACGTGCCACGCGGCCAGCACGGAGGAGTCCGGCTGCCGCACGTGCGGCAGCCACCTCGTCCACATCAGCTCGTCGTGCCCCGGCGCCACCACGGCGATCTTCAGCTCGTCCGGTCCGTAGCAGGCGGCGGCTTGCAGCAGGACGTCGTTCAGCACGGTCGAGACCTGGCTCCGGTTGCCGACGACCCCGAGCGCGCCCGTGTCCGTCAGCTGCACGCCGACGGGTGCGTCCACCAAGCGCGGCGGAGACCACCCCGCGGGTTCCCACTGGTCGGGAGGGGTTCCCCTGATCTCGGTGGACGGTGTGGTCGTGCTGGAGCCCAAGCGGAGGCGCAGCCAGTCCTCCTCACCTCGCCGCCGGTGCCACAGCAAGGTGCTCCGGGACTCGACGGTGTGCTGGACGGTGACCGGGTCGAGCCACTTCGCGCGGAGGTGGTCGTCCTCGTCGTCGGCGGCGTCGTGCAGCTTCCGCTGCGCTGCGACGAGGCTCGCGGAGTACTCGCCTTCCCGGCGTTCCCGAGCCTTTCGCGCCATGCGCTTGGTGAACCACCACGACAGGATCCCGACGAGCACCGAGCAGGCCAGGAAGAGCAGCATCATGGCGCGGCCGATGGTGAACGCCATGACCGCCATGCCCGCCGAACCGACGAGACCGAGCAGCAGCGAGGGACGGTTCTCCTCGTGGTCGTGCGACCGGGTCGGGAGCGTGACCGTCGCCCTGCTCCAGCGTGATCGGGGCTGCGGTGCGCGGCTCACGAGCAAGCCGCCCCGACCGTCGCCGTGCAGCTCGGCTGTGCGTCGGAGGGTCTGGACCGCTTCGATGCGCGTGCCGCCCAGCTGGACGCGTTCACCTGGCGGCAGCGCGACGGGAACGCGTGCGGGCAGTTTCACGACGTCGGTGAACGACCCGTCCCGGCTGATCCTCGTGCCGTTGGCGGAATCCAGGTCGACGACCTGGATTCCGGCGGTGGTCAGACTGATCGCGAGGTGCTTGCGGGACACGTCGCCGTCCCGCAGGGCGAGGTCCACTTCGGACCCCCGGCCGACCAGGACCTCCTGTCCCGGAACGAGTTCGACGACCCGACCAGCGTCCGGGCCTGAGACGATCTTCAGCAGCGTGTCCGGCCGCGCCGGCCGCGGCCGGCGGTGCGCGGACGTGCAGTCCAACACCACTCCGTCCCGAAGCGGCGATCCCTCGACCTCCTGGTCGCGGTCGAGCGGCACGCCGTCCACGGAAGGCGTGCCGGTGACGGCGAGCCCGCCCACGAGCAGGTCGAGCACCTCGCCGACGGTCTGGTCCGCCGCGCACTCGATCCCGATGTCCCACGGGACGGGGACGTCGGGATGGTCGATCGACAGTCGCAGCAGCAAGGAGTCCTCCTGACGGGTACGCCACCCGGCCTATCGCGGACGGACTTCGGCGCGCTACGGGCTCGTGCCCCTCGCCCGGTGCGAGTCGTCCGGATTCACCCTTTCGCGCGGCGCTGGATCGTCCGAGGGCCGAATGATGTTAAGTAAACTTGACACGGTGTCAGGCCTGCTTTACCTTCGCTGTCATGGCCTTCGAAGAGAAACGCGCCTGGATGATGGGGTTGGTGACGGTGGTCGCCTACGCCGTCTACGTGGTCGTCGTCCTGGGGCGGTCGGCGGGGATCGCGCTGGTCGACGTCGCTTACGTCGCGCCGTTGTTGTGGACCATCGGGTGCGCCATCGGCACGACCATCGTGCTGCACGTCGTGCTGGCCACGTTCTCGCCGGAGGACGCCGACGTGATGGACCAGCGGGATCGGGAGATCTCGCGGTTCGGGGAGCACGCGGGGCGGTCGTTGGTCGTCGTGGGGGGTATGGCGGCGTTCGTGATGGCGCTCGTGGAGACGCCGTACTTCTGGATCGCGAACGTGCTCTACCTGGCCTTCGCGCTGTCCGCGGTGGCCGAGTGCGTGGCGAAGGTGGCGGCCTACCGCAAGGGGTTCTGGCCGTGGTGAAGGCGACTCGGGTCACGAACTCGATCAGGTCGCTGCGGTTCGCGCACGAGGAGATGACGCAGGCCGACCTGGCCTCGCGCATCGGGGTGAGTCGGCAGACCGTCATCGCCATCGAGCAGGGGCGGTACTCGCCGTCGTTGGAAATGGCCTTTCAGATCGCCGAGGTGTTCGGCGTTCCGCTCGACGACGTCTTCCAGTACGCGAAAGAGGAGAAGTGATGAAAGCGGTCGTGCACGACGAGTACGGGTCGGCTGACGTGCTCGGGTTCGAGGACGTGGAGAGACCGGAGGCGGGCGCCGGTGAGGTGCGGGTGCGGGTGCGGGCCGCGGGGGTCGACCCCAGCGTCTGGCACCTCACGCGGGGGCTGCCGTACCCGGTACGGGCGGTGTCGGGGCTGCGGCGGCCGAAGACGCGGGTGCCGGGGCTGGACCTGGCGGGCGTGGTGGAGGCGGTCGGGGCTGGCGTGACGCGGCTGAAGGTCGGGGACGAGGTGTACGGCACGTGCTCCGGGGCGTTCGCCGAGTACGCCGTGGGCAAGGAGGAGCGGTTCGTCGCGAAGCCGTCGACCCTCACCTTCGAGCAGGCGGCGGTGGTGCCGGTGTCGGCGTGCACGGCGCTCCAGGCGTTGCGCGGCGCCGGGAAGGTCGCCGCGGGGCAACGGGTCCTGGTCATCGGCGCGGGCGGCGGCATCGGGACCTACGCGGTGCAGCTGGCGAAGGTGTTCGGCGCGTCCGTCACGGGCGTGTGCGGCACCGGCAAGGTGGAACTGGTCCGCTCGCTCGGCGCGGACGACGTCGTGGACTACACGCGCGAGGAGTTCGGCGGCGGCTACGACCTGATCCTCGACACGGCGGGCAACCGGCCGCTCCACCGCCTGCGCCAAGCCCTCACGCCCAAGGGCACGCTGGTGCTCGTCGGCGGTGAAGGCGGCGGTAAGGCGTTCCAGGGGATCGACCGCCAGCTGCGGGCGTTGCTGCTGTCGCCGTTCATCGGCCAACGGCTGCGCTCGCTGTTCGCCACGCAGCCCACCGCCGACCTGGTGCTGCTCGCCGACCTCGTCGAGGCGGGGAAGCTCAGGCCGGTGATCGACCGCACGTTCCCGCTCAGCGCCGCCGCGGACGCCGTGCGCTACCTCGAACTCGGCCACACCGCGGGGAAGTCCGTCCTCACCGTCCCTTGAGGACAGTGGCCTTCCGCGACAGCGCCTCGACCCGCGCGGTCAGCGTCGCCGTGCTCGTGCGACCCACGGCGATGGCCTCCAGGAGGCCCGCGTACTCCGTGGTGAGCTTCCGGTACTTCCCGTCGAACGCCGCCGTTCCCCTCCGGTACCGCCCGTCCAGGTCGATGATCTGCTGGGCCAGCACGGTCGCGCTCGCGTTCAGGGCGCTGCGGTCGTCGGTGGCGGCGTCCATGCGGTCCCGGCGGACCGCCGTCATCCGGCCCGCGCGGCGGGCGCCGAGGTAGAGCCCGGCCGCGCCGACGACGACGGCGAGCAGGGCCGCGGCGGCGACCAGGTACCGGGGGAGCGACGGGCTGATCGTGCGGGCCCCGTCGGGCACGGCTCCGGTCCGGACCAGGCGGTCGTAGCTGACGGCGATGACCTTGAGCGCGTCGAGCGGGCGGTCGAGGAACTCGTCGATGCCGCTGCCGATCATCGTCTCGGCCACGAACGCCTTGCCGAAGTTCTCGTCGTCGACGCCGGGCAGCAGCGCGCACGCGTACTTGTCGTAGTCGTCGCCGTCGCGCTTGAGCATCAGCGCGAGGGTGCCGTCCGCGGCGCCGTGGACGCTCGCGCACGCGTCGCGCAGGTCGGCGTCCGGCTTCAGGAACGCGACGACCAGCCTGCGGTTGCCGACGATCCGCTCGGCGGCGGCCAGGTCCAGGTCGACGCCCGGCGCGGCGTACACCGACGCCGACCGGACCTGGCGGGCGATCGGCCCGTCGAGCACCCCGCCGGACCACAGCGCCCAGCCCGCGAGCACCAGGCACGCCAGCACGGCCGCGCCGAACGCGCTGCCGAGGAACTTCCTCACGCGACCCGCCCCCGGAGGTAGACGTCGGACAGGTAGTCGTTGCGCCCCAACGCTCGCGCGACCTCGTCGAGATCGCGCGACGCCCCGTCGAGCAGGCCGCGGACGTGCTGGTCGGGCAGGTTCTCGGCGAGCGCCTCGCTCGCCGCGGTCAGCTTGGCGATGCCGCGCACCACCGACGGGTCGTGCGACAGCCCGGACACCTCGATCGCCAACGCCGTCAGCCCGGCCAGCCGCGCGGGCGTGCCGGTGGTGGTGAAGGCCTTGCGGCGCAACGAGGTCGCGGACAGCGCGAGGAACACCGCGGCGCACGCGGCGAACAGCCACGGCAGCGCGGGCAGCGCCACCCGCAGCGGGTCGAGCGGCACGTAGGGCAGCGGCCGGTCGAACAGGCCCGCGTACCGCACGTCGGTCACCCGGTTCAGGTAGGCGTGCAGCACGTTGCCCTGCGGGTAGGCGTACCGGGAGATCCGGTCGGCGGCTTGGCCGTAGAAGCTCGCCGCCGCGACGCTCGCGAAGTCCGCCTCCCGCGGCCCGTGGTACTCGATCCACTCGCCGTACAGCACGACGATCGGCTTGTCCGGGAACAGCTTCACCAGCGCGGGCCCGAAGTTCGGCACCGGTTCGCCGTACGGCTGCCGCGGCAGCGCCACGTACAGCGCCCCGTCCGGGAACGCCGTCTTCGCCGAGTCCGGCACCTTCGCCAGCGTCGCCCCGGCGGCGACGTGCAGCCCGGACGCCCGCAGGTCGGCCGCGACGGGCTCGACCTCCGCGGCGGTCGGCTCCCGCCACCGGAACCCGTCCACGTCCGGAGGCGTCGGCCGCTTCGCGATCCCGGCCGCGAGCGTCACCAGCAGGTTCGTCACGTCACCGGTCGCGAACTGGGCCCGCCAGTCCGGCAGCGTGTCGGCCGTCGCCTGGTACGCCCCGCCGGTCACCTCGGTGCCGATCACCCGGATCCCGGCCTCCTCCACGTCCCGCACGCGGCCGCGCTCGGCCTCGTCCAGGCCGGGCGGGGCGACGAGGATGTGCGCGTCCCCGATCACCGCGTTCACCCGAGCCTCGTCCCAGTACGCGGTCGAGCCGGGCAGCCGCACCACCGGCGACGCCTTGACCAGTGCCGACATCTCCTCCACCGACGGCACGGTCGCGTCGCTCAGCTCACCGGCCGAGCCCTCCTCGACCGTGCCGGACGACGACGGCGACTGCCCGTAGCTCACGTCCACGCTCTGCCGCTGCGCCACCAGGAACACCACCAGCACCAGCACGGCCACGCCGAGCGAGCCCCACCGCAGCCACCCGGTCCTAGCCACGGGCCGCCTCCCGCCAGAGCCGGTCGGCGCGCCGGGCGTAGTTGGCCGCGATGTCCGCCGCGCTCTCCCCGCCCCGGTCGGCCGCGATCGACTCGGCCCTCGCGAGCAGCTCCTCGGCCTCCTCGACGCGCTTCGCCGAGGCGTCCCGGCTCACCGCCGCGCTCTCGATCGCCGCCCGCGCGGCCGACCACGCGGTGCGTCGGCGCAGGTCACGGGCTCGCCACCAGGGCACGTACGCGGTGGCGAAGCCCGCGGCGGAGAGCACGACGGCGCCGATCGCCCAGATCAGCCACGACATCCGTACGCCACTCCACATCGACTGCATCGGCGGGTGATGCGATTCTGCACGACCGCTTGGACGCCCGCCGATCGCCGCCGGTTTCACCCCAGCCGGAGCACCTCGCCCGCCTCGGGCAGCGCGGCGATCTCCGCCGCCACCCGGCCCGCGGCCTCACGGAACGAGGGTTCGTCCAGCACCCGTCGCACCGCGGCCGCCACCTCGTCGGCGGGCACGCACAGGCCCGCGCCGAGCGCCTCCACCCGTGCCCCGTTGTCCGGGTGGTCGGCGAACTGCGGCACCACGACCATCGGCACGCCTGCCGTGAGCGAGCCCAGGACGGACCCCATGCCGCCGTGGGTGACGTACGCGGCCACGCCGTGCAGTGCTTCGCGTTGGGGGATCCACTTCTCCACCCGCACGTTCGACGGCACCCACGTCCACTCGGCCGGGTCGCCGCCGTCGCCGATCGTGACCAGCAGCCGGATCGGCAGCGCGGCCAACTCCTCGACCACGACCCGGAACGCCTTGGCGGCGAACGGGATCGACGAGGACACGGTGCCGAACGAGACGTGGACCAGGTCGGGCTCGACCGGGGGCAGCGGGGGTTCGGCGGGCGCGCGGAAGCGGTGCACCTCGATGCCCTCGCCGGGCTCCTCGAACGACAGCGGCAGCTGCCCGGCGGTCGGCAGGTCGTGCAACCGGTCCACGGACACGCCGTGCTCCTCGGCCAGCGGGCCGAGGTACTGCCGGATCGCGGGGAACGTCCGGTCGTAGAACTTCCGCAACCCGATCATCACCTGGATCTGGGGCACGCCGTTGGCCTCGGCGGCGATGAACGACCCCAGTTCGCCGAACTCGCGGATCAGCAGGTCGGGACGCCAGGTGGTGAAGGCGTCGAGCATGCCCGGCAGGATCGCGCGCGGGGCCAGCGAGCTGAACACCTGCGCGGCGCGCTGGTTCTGCTCCTCGACGGGCAGTTCGGCGGCGCCCGCGTAGACGGCGGCCAACTCCTCCGGGGGCACGTCGTCGCACGGCAGGTAGGGGTAGCCGGCGCGCTCGACGGCCGCGGCGAACGACCGGGGAGCGGCCACCGCCAGCTCGTGGCCTTGAGCGCGCAACGCCGCCCCGAAGGGCAGCAGGGGTCCGAAATGCCCAGCTCCGGACGTTGTGGCCAGCAGGATTCGCATGTCGGGAAGGCTAGTAGTCTCGCCGCGTGAGTGAGCACTTGATCCTCGACACAGCCGGTCCCGTCGCCACCCTGACGATCGACCGGCCCGCCAAGCGCAACGCCATGAGCTACGCGATGTGGTCCGCCCTGCCCGGTCTGCTCGACCTCGTGCGGCACGACGACGAGGTCCGCGTGCTGGTCCTCCAAGGCGGGGCGCACTTCTCGGCGGGCGCGGACATCGGCGAGTTCACGACGTTGCGCGCGGGGGCGGACGGGGCCGCGAAGTACGGCGAGGCCGTGCACGCCGGGGAACGGGCGATCGCGACGCTCGGCAAGCCGACGATCGCCGCCATCAGCGGGTTCTGCGTCGGCGGCGGGTGCGAGATGGCGCTGGCGTGCGACATCCGGATCGCCGAGTCCGGCGCGCGGTTCGGCATCACGCCCGCGAAGCTGGGGATCGTCTACAACTTCACGTCCACCAAGCGGCTCGTGGACGTGGTCGGGCCCGCGTGGGCCAAGCAGATCCTGTTCAGCGGCGAGATCATCCCCGCCGACACGGCGCTGCGGATCGGGCTGGTCAACGAGGTCCACGAGCCCGAGGCCGTGCACGCGCGGGTGAAGGAGCTGGCCGAGACGATCGCGTCGCGGGCGCAGGTGAGCCTGCGCGGGGCGAAGACGATCGTCAACCTGATCACCGACGGGCAGCACGAGGAGGACAGCGCTGTGCACGCCCTCTACGACGAGGCCGTGCACAGCGCCGAGTACGCCGAAGGAGTCGCGGCGTTCCTGGAGAAGCGGGCGCCGAACTTCTAGACGTTCGCGACCTCGGCGGCGACGGTCGTGCTGTCGCCGTGTCCGGTGTGGACGACGGTGTCCGGTGGCAGGGAGAGCAACCGGGCCTTGATCGACGCGACGATGGTGTCGAAGTCCGAATAGGACCGACCGGTCGCGCCGGGCCCGCCCTGGAACAGGGTGTCGCCGGTGAAGACGACCCCCAGCGACGGCACGTGGAAGCACACCGCGCCGGGCGCGTGGCCCGGCGTGTGCAGCACGTGGACGTCGCCACCGCCGACCGTGATGACCTGCCCGTCCTCCAACGAGCCGTCCGGCGCGCGGTCCGGGTGGGTCAGGTCCCAGACGACCCGGTCGGCCGGGTGCAGCAGCACCGGCGCGCCGGTCGCCTCGGACAGCGCCGGGGCGACCCGCACGTGGTCGTCGTGCGCGTGCGTGGCCAGGATCGCGACGACCCTACGGCCGTCCACGACCTTGAGGATCGCGTCCACGTCGTGCGGGGCGTCGATCACCACGCACTCCGCGTCGTCGCCCAGCACCCACACGTTGTTGTCGACGTCGAAGGTCTGGCCGTCGAGCGAGAACGTGCCGGAGGTGACGGCGTGGTCGACCCGCATCAGAAGACCACCACCGAGCGCAGGACCTCGCCCTTGTGCATCTTCTCGAACGCGGCCTCGACGCCGCCGAGCTCGATCTCCTCGCTGACGAACGCGTCGAGGTCGAACCGGCCCTGCTGGTACAGGTCGACGAGCATCGGGAAGTCGCGGCTGGGCAGGCAGTCGCCGTACCAGCTGGACTTGAGCGAGCCGCCGCGGCCGAAGAACTCGATCAGCGGCATCTCGATCGTCATGTCCGGCGTGGGAACGCCGACGAGGACCACGGTGCCCGCCAGGTCGCGGGCGTAGAACGCCTGCTTCCACGTCTCCGGGCGGCCGACCGCGTCGATCACGACGTCCGCGCCGAAGCCGTCGGTCAGCTCCTTGATCGCCTCGACCGCGTCCACCTCGCGGGCGTTGACGAAGTGCGTGGCGCCGAAGCCCTTGGCCCACTCCAGCTTGCGGGGGTCGGTGTCCACGGCGATGATCTTCGCCGCGCCCGCGAGGCGAGCGCCCGCGACCGCGCCGTCACCGACGCCACCGCAGCCGATGATCGCCACCGAGTCGCCGCGGCCGACGTTGCCGGTGTTCATGGCCGCGCCGACACCCGCCATGACGCCGCAGCCCAGCAGGCCCACGGCCGCCGGGCGGGCGGACGGGTCGACCTTGGTGCACTGGCCGGAGTGCACGAGCGTCTTCTCCACGAACGCACCGATGCCGAGCGCGGGGGACAGCTTCGTGCCGTCCGTCAGCGTCATCGGCTGGGCCGCGTTGTGGGTGTTGAAGCAGTACCACGGCTTGCCGCGCTTGCACGCCCGGCACGACCCGCACACCGCGCGCCAGTTCAGCACGACGAAGTCGCCCGGCTCGATGTCCGTGACGCCCTCACCGACCTGCTCCACGATGCCCGCTGCCTCGTGACCCAGCAGGAACGGGAAGTCGTCGTTGATGCCGCCCTCGCGGTAGTGCAGGTCGGTGTGGCAGACGCCGCAGGCCTGCACGCGCACCACCGCCTCGCCGGGGCCGGGGTCGGGGACCACGATCGTGGTCAACTCGACCGGCTGCCCCTTGCCCCGAGCGATCACGCCGCTGACTTCCTGCGCCACGTCGTCCTCCGTTTCCGCTGTACCTCGTCGTACCGGTGAAGTCGATCAGTCAACCAGGCGTTCGCCGTCGAAGACACCCAGGTCCTCGCGGTAGAACTCGATGCCGACGCCGTTCGGGTCGCGGAAGTAGAGGCTGTCGTCGACCCCGCGGTCCGGACCCAGGTATTCCACACCCTCCGCGTCCAACGTGGCCTTCGCCGCGTCGAACTGCTCCGCGGACACCGACAGCGCGAGGTGCTGCACCGCGCCGATGGTCTCGCTGAAGTCGGGGTGGTCGTGGCCGGGGAAGTCGAAGAACCCCAGCAGGTTGCGGTGGCCGATGTCGAAGAAGAAGTGGCTGGAGCCCGCGTAGTCGCGGTTCTCCACCAGTTCCACCAGGGGGAACCCGAGGAACTCCTGGTAGAACTTGATCGTCGTCTCCACGTCGCGGCAGATCAGCGCGATGTGGTGCACGCCCCGCGTGGGCGAGGGGCCGCGGTCGGCGAGCGGCTTGAGGTACTGGGTCCGCAGGTCGTCGCGGCGCGCGCGAACGGCTTCGAGTTCGGCGCCTTCTGGCTGTGGCATGGAGTGCTCCTCCGGTCGCTGGTCGTGCGGGCCACCGGCCATGGTAGTTGCGTGTTCAAGTTCTTGCCTGGCCGTCGAGCGTTGCGCAGCACGCACAGCGTTCCGTCACACGCAACAAACTGCGCTCCGTCGGCCCCGCTGTCAAGACCTCCAACCGGGTGCTCCCGGACAGCGCGAAGCCCCGGTCCGCACGCGCGGACCGGGGCTTCGGCGTTCGACTACTTCGCGTCCATGTCCCGCTTGTCGCCGGGCCACTCGCCGGTCAACTTGTCGAAACCGGTCGCGCCGCCGCGGTCGATGGCGGCCTTGACCAGTCCGAAGATCGCGCCCTGCACGGTCGCGGCCAGCAGCACCTCGGACCACGTGCGGTCCTGCTGCGTCGGGCTCGGGGCTTCCTTCTCGCCGGTCACGAGCTTCCACACCTGGCCGAACGCGGCGCCGGCCAGCACACCGCCGAGCACGCTCACCAGCAGCCCGAGCGGCTTGTAGAGGAGCTTGGTCATCACGCCCTCCCGCGGACGAGCTTCCACAGCACGAACACGGCCGCCGCGACGATCGCCGCCGTGGCCGCCGGGTGCTTGCGGGCCAGTTCGACCCGCTGCGCCACCGGCTCCGGCAGCGAGTCGACGACCTCGGCCGCCTTCGCCTTCACCTGCGGCGGGATCGCGTCGGCCACGTGCGCCGCTGCCTCGGACGCCTTCGCCCGCGCCTCGTCGGCCTTCACCTTGACCTGCGGCGGGATCGCGTCCACGGCCTGCGCGGCCGCGGCCTTCACCTGCTGGGCGGTCTCGGCGGCCTTCTCGCCCACCGCCGCGGCGGTCTCCTGGCTCTTGACCTTCACCTGCTGCGCCGTTTCCGCGGCCTTCTCGCCGACGGCCGCGGCGGTTTCGCCTGCCTTGGCGGCGGTTTCCTGGCCCTTGGCCTTGATCTGCTGCGCCGCGTCGGCCGCTTGCTCGCCGACGGCGGCGGCCTTGTCGGTCGCCTTGGCGGCGGTCTCCCGGCCCTTCGCCTTCACGCGGGCGGGCACGTCGGCCTTGTGCGCCAACGCTTCCACGGTGTCACCGAGTTCCCTGCGGGTGTTCTCGATGTCGGCGCGCAACGCGTCCGGGTCGGTGGGGACGTCCTTCTGGCCGCTCATCGGTGTGCCCTCTCGCTGACCACGGCGACGTCCTGCTTGACGCCCTCGATCGCCTCTTCCGGAATGGGTGGAGTGCCCTTGGCGAGCTGCTTCTTGCCCACCAGCGCCACGATCGCGGCGATCACGAACACGCCCGCCGCGACGACGAAGGCGGCCAGCCACGGCGCCATCACCGTCGCCAGGAGCAGCACGAGTCCCGCGATGAGCGCCATGACGCCGAACCACGCGAGCACGCCCGCACCACCGAAGAGACCGGCTCCCACACCGACCTTCTTGCCCTTGCTCTGCACTTCCGCGACGGCGAGCTTGATCTCTTCCCGCGCCAGCCTGCTGACCTGTTCCGACAGTTGCCCGACGAGCTGGGCCGTCGACGCTTCACGCACTGTGCTGTCCATGACCGCCTCCTCTCTCTGGAGACGGGTTACCCGCGACAGCCGAGGTCAACCCCCTCGGGCGTGAGCGGGGTCCCTTGTGGACAGCACGAAGAGGCGGGCCGGGGTTTATCCCCGTCCCGCCTCGGCACGTCACGAGGGACGACCGGAGCGCGAAGCAGCCCCGGTCGGCCTTCCGGCGCGCTTACTCGGCCGCGGCCTGCTGGGCCTCGGCCTCCTTGCGCACCTCGTCCATGTCGACCTTGCGGGCCTGGTCGATCAGGTCCTCGAGCGCGGACTCGGGCAGTGCGCCCGGCTGCGCGTAGAGCACGACGCCGTCCCGCACGATCATCAGCGTCGGGATGGACCTGACCTGGAACGTCGCGGCCAGCTCCTGCTGCGCCTCCGTGTCGACCTTGCCGAACACGATGTCACCGTGCTTCTCGGAAGACTTGTCGAACACCGGCGCGAACTGGCGGCACGGACCGCACCACGAGGCCCAGAAGTCGACCAGGACCATGTCCGAACCACCGACGACCTCGTCGAAGTTCTTCGTGGTCAGCTCCACCGTGGCCATGCGTCCTCCTAGCTCGACAGCAGTCCTTCTGCCGTGTTCAACGAACGAACGAGCCGTGAGATTCCCCGGTTCACTTCAACTGGCTGTGGACTTCTTCAACAAGGAGTTGTAGCTTTTCGCCACCACACCTGGAGGCGCCGTGCAGATCCGTTGGCTAGCCGTGTCCGCGCTCGTGCTGTCCACCCTGGTGGCCTGCGGCAACGAGGACGCGGCCCCACCCGCGGGGTCCGGTGGACCCCAGCCGTCCACCGAGTCGATCGTGGCGGCGGTGAAGAAGGACGACGCGCTCGCGGCCGGTCTGCCCGCCGCCATCGCGTCGGCCGGGACGCTGAAGATCGGGTCGAACATCCAGAACCCGCCGAACAACTTCTACGCGCCGGACGGCAAGACCGAGATGGGCTCCGAGGTCGACCTCGCCAAGGCCATCGCGGCGAAGCTGGGGCTGAAGGTCGAGTACAGCGACATGGCGTTCAGCTCGCTGATCACCAGCCTCCAGTCCAGCCGGATCGACCTGACCATGGCGGCGATGAACGACACCGCCGAGCGGCAGCAGACGATCGACTTCGTCGACTACTTCACGTCCGGCATCACGATCATGGTCCAGAAGGGCAACCCCAGCGGGGTCAAGGGGCCCGACGACCTGTGCGGCAAGGGCGTGGCGGTCAACCTCGGCACCAGCCAGGAGGCCTACGCCAAGGAGCAGAGCACGAAGTGCGTCGCGGCTGGCAAGGACGAGGTGACCGTGACCTCGACCGACAGCGACACGCAGAACCAGAACCAGCTGCGGACCGGCCGCGTCGCCGCGATCCTCAACGACCTGCCGACCGCCGTGTACGTGGCGCAGACCGCGGGCAAGGGCGAGTACTTCGAGGTCGTGAAGGCCGACCCGATCAACGGCGGCCCGTACGGCATCGGCGTGAACAAGGCCAACCCGGAGCTGACGAAGTCGGTCCAGGCGGCGTTGCAGGCGCTGGTGGACGACGGCACCTACGGCAAGATCCTGGCGCAGTGGGACGTCGCCCAGGGCGCGATCACGAAGGTGACCGTCAATGGCAAGTGAGTCGTCGTCGGTCGAGGACGACCTCCAGGTCGTCCCGATCCGGCACTGGGGGCGGTGGGTCGTCGGGGCGCTGATCCTGGCCCTGCTCGCGGTGCTCGTGGTGGCGCTGGCCGACGCGCAGATCCTCTACGAGGACGTGCCCGGCTTCTTCACCCACGAGATCATGCTCAACGGCCTGGTGAACACCGTCGTGCTGGCGGTGTGCGCGCAGGCCGGGGCGATCGTGCTGGGCGTGCTGCTGGCGCTGCTGCGGCGCTCGCCCAACCCCGTGGCCCGGTGGTTCGCGTGGGGGTACATCTGGCTGTTCCGCGGGCTGCCGGTGCTGTTGCAGATCCTGCTGTGGTTCAACCTGGCCCTGGTGTTCAAGTTCATCTCCATCCCGGTGCCGTTCACCGACGCGTTCGTGCTGCACGAGCCGACGAACGTGCTGATCACGGCGTTCGTGGCCGCGCTGCTCGGGCTGGGGCTGAACGAGAGCGCGTACATGGCGGAGATCGTCCGCGCCGGGCTCAACAGCGTGGACCCCGGTCAGATCGAGGCCGCCAAGGCGATCGGGATGACGCCGGGGAAGACGTTCCGGCGGGTCGTGCTGCCGCAGGCGATGCGGGTGATCATCCCGCCGACCGGGAACAACTTCATCAACATGCTGAAGGGCACGTCGATGGCCTCGGTGATCGGGTTCCTGGAGCTGATCCACGCGGCCAACCGGATCTCGTCGGGGAACCTGGAGATCATGGAGACGCTGATCGCGGCGGCCCTCTGGTACCTGATCGTGGTCAGCGTGGCCAACGTCGGGCAGTACTACCTGGAGCGCGCTTACGGGAAGGGTGTCCGATGACTCTCGTACGGGCGCACGGGGTGCGGAAGTCGTACGGGTCCACCGAGGTGCTGCGCGGGGTGGACCTGGAGGTGGAGGAGGGGCAGGTCGTGTGCCTGCTCGGGCCTTCCGGGGCGGGGAAGAGCACGTTCCTGCGGTGCGTGAACCACCTGGAGACGATCGACGCGGGGCGGATCTGGGTCGCCGGGCACCCCGTGGGGTTCGTGCTGAAGGGCGGGAAGCTGCACGAGCTGCCGGAACGGGAGGTGGCGGCTCAGCGGCGGGACATCGGGATGGTGTTCCAGCGGTTCAACCTGTTCCCGCACCGGACGGCGCTGGAGAACGTGACCGAGGGGCCGATCCAGGTGTTGGGGCGGCCGCGCGCCGAGGCTCGGCAGGAGGCCTTGGAGTTGTTGACGCGGGTCGGGTTGGGGGATCGGGGTGCTGCTTATCCGCGGGAGCTGTCGGGTGGGCAGCAGCAGCGGGTCGCCATCGCGCGGGCGTTGGCGATGAAGCCGAAGGTGCTGCTGTTCGACGAGCCCACGTCGGCGCTGGACCCCGAACTGGTGGGGGAGGTGCTGGACGTGATGGTGGCACTGGCCCGTGATGGGATGACGATGATCGTGGTGACGCACGAGGTCGGGTTCGCTCGGGAAGTGGCCGACCACGTGGCCTTCATGGTGGACGGGGCGATCGTCGAGTCCGGGTCCGCCGGGGAGGTGCTGGACAATCCGCAACATCCGCGCACGCGGCAGTTCCTCGCAAAGGTGCTCTAGGTGACAAATCGGCTCCCCGCTTCCTACCTGGTCCAGTTCCACGAGCCGGAGGGGTACCTGGATTTCGGGCGGTTCGGGCCGCCTTCCTTTGGCGTGGTCGACACGTCGACTCGGTTGTTGGAGGCGTCGGCCGCGGCTGGGCCGTCCACTGTGGATGATCTGATGCGGCAGGAGTTGCGGGCGAAGGCGGCCGCGGCTCGGTTGTGTCGGAGCGATACGGATCATGTGGCGTTGTTGCCGAACACGTCCACCGGGTTGTTCCAGGTGGCGATGGGGGTGGTGGGGGAGGTTGTCGTTTCCGCCGCTGAGTTCCCGTCTAACACGTATCCGTGGATGCGGGCTGGGCGGGCTTCTGTGCGGTGGATGAAGCCTTCGCGGGGGTGGGTGACGCCTGCTGCTGTGCGGGAGGCGTTGACTGCGGAGACCACTGCTGTGTCTGTTAGCGCGGTGGATTTTCGTACTGGGTATCGGGCGGATTTGGGTGGTTTGCGGGAGGTTGTGGGGGATCGGCTGCTCGTCGTTGACGGGATTCAGGGGTTCGGGGTTGTCGATGAACCCTGGGAAGTGGCCGATGTGCTGGTGGTCGGGGGGCAGAAGTGGTTGCGGGCCGGGTGGTCCACCGGGTTCATGGTGTTGTCGGATCGGGCGTTGGAGCGGTTGCAGCCGGTGATGTCCGGGTGGACCGGGGCCTTGGATGCCGGGTTGTTCGATGACGAGGTGCATCCGGTGGCTGACGGGGCTGCTGGGTGGTCTCTCACCAACCTGAGTCCTGTGGCGGCTGGGGCGTTGGCGCAGGCGTTGGAACTGGTCGAGGTTGGTGGGGTTTCGGCTATCGGGGGGCGGATCGCCGAGCGGTTGGACGAGGTGGCCGCTGTGGTGGTGGAGGCTGGAGGGGAGGTGGTTTCGGCGCAGGAGCGTCGGGCTGGGATTTTGGCGTTCTCGTTGGCGGATCATCCGGCTTCTGTGGTGGGGGCGGCGTTGGTGGATGCCGGGGTGACTGCGACTGTGCGGCCGGAGCATGTGCGGATTACGCCGCACGCGTCTACTACGGACGCGAGTATTGGGCGGTTTGCGGCTGCGTTGCGGGGGTTGCGGCGGGCTGGGGTGCCTGGGGCGTCTGGGGCGTCTGGGCGGCGGGAGATCGAGCAGGTGTCGGGTGGGGCGGATGTGTTGGCGGCGTTGGTGCCTACCGTGAACAGTCTGGCTGCGGCGTTGGGGCCTGGGACTGAAGTTGTGCTGCACGACCTGGGGGCGTTGCCGAACTCGATCGTGGCCATCGCTGGGGATTTGACCGGGCGTGATGTTGGTGGGCCTATGACGGATCTGTTGTTGGGGTTGGTGCGGCGGGGGACCACGCAGGATTTGACCAACTATGAGACGTATGCGCCTGATGGGCGGGTTATTCGGTCGTCGACCGTGTTCCTGCGGGATGCGGGTGGGGTGGCTGTGGGGTGTTTGTGTGTGAACTCCGATCAGGCTGTGGTGGGGCGGGCTGAGAGGGTGGTTGAGGCGTTTCCTGGGGATGTGGATACGTTGCAGCGGTTGTTGGTGGAGCGGGCTGTGGCGGATGTCGATGTGCCTGTGGCGTTGATGAAGAAGGTGCACAAGTCGGCTGTGGTGCGGGTGTTGGATGATGCCGGGTATTTTTTGATCAAGGATTCTGTTGATCATTTGGCTGGGGCGTTGGATGTTACTCGGTATACGATTTATAATTACTTGAATGAGATTCGGGGGGTTGCTAAGGCTTGAGGGGAACCGTGCGAGGGTTTCTCCCCACCCCGCTCGCGCAATTATTTCAACACCCGTTTTGTCTTGTCAAGGCGGGAAAGATGCCTTGACAAGACAAAACGGGTGCGAAGGCGCTTCG
>NZ_JBHYHC010000134.1:0-25103 GCF_042738955.1 Umezawaea sp. NPDC059074 | reverse complement strand
GCGTGCGGGACACCCAGCACGCACTCCTGATGCCGCCGCGCGACCCGCGACTCCGGCCGGAGGGGACGACGTCCACCCGACTGCCAGTAGCTGAGCGTCGCGACGCTGATGGTGACCCCGCGCAGGCCCAAGCGGTGCTGGATGCGGTCCAGACTGAGCCGACTCGCTTTGATCGCGGCTCTCAGGGCCTCGGGAAACGGTCCCGTGGTCAGGAGCTGCGCCAGACTGCCGTGGCCCGTCGAATCGATGTCTTCGACAGACAGAGTAGGTCGACCGGCAGCGTTGGTCATGGTGACTCCCCGCTGTCATTAGATCACGCCCAAGTGACCCTACCCGCCAACGATGGGCGTTGGTGGCGACCGGATGGAGTCAATGGTTGGTCCGTACGGGTTACACGTTTTCGCTCGTGATGCCTATCTGTCAAGTGGTGATCGTCGGTGCTTCGCCCAGTGTGAACCCGCCGGTAACATTGTGCACGAGGCCCCGGATGTGCGGGAAAACCCCCTTCGGTGTCGGTTGTGCCGTCGTGGTGGCCCGATCCAGACCGGGTCGGGCCACCAGCGACCTGCCACCTACTGGCGACGCCTGATCGGGTGGCTCTACTGTGTCGACGGTGACTTCGGGCCAGGATTTCGCCTCAGGAGGCCGCGAGCCGGAAGACGTGCTCGTCGAGGTGGCGCGCGCCGTGCTCGGCCCTGGTGAGCACCGGGTCCTGGACCTCATGGACATCACCCACCAGCCCTACGGGCGGGTGGTGGACGTGGTGCGGGCGAGCGACGACCTGGTGCCCCGGCTGGCCCACGAGAACGCGCTCGACCAGGCGTTCCTGCTCGCCCGGAAATGCCTTCGGCCCGGCGGCATCCTGGTGGCCGCCGTCCCCGAGTTGGACCGGTTGAGCAGGCTCCGGCCGATCACCGCGCCGCCGAAGGTCCTCGGCCGCGGCGAGAGCAGGCAGGTGACCGTGCAGCTGTGGGACTGGTCGAACGACGGCGAGTCCTACGAGCTGGAGGTCGTGCAGTTCGAACGGGCGCTCGGCACGTGGCAGATCTCGTCGTCCGTCGCGACCCGGCACCGCGTGCTCACGCCCGAGCAGATGGCCGAGCAGTTCGCGCTCGCCGGCTTCGGGGCGGTGCAGCGGCTCTCGCCCGGCGAGAGCGGCCACCCGCTGCCGGTGTGGGTCGCCGTGGCCCCGGCTTGAGCCGCGTCCGCGCGGTGTCGGGAGGCGGTCGCGCGGTCGAGGTCGAGCCGGAGCGGCTCGAAGGGTGGTTCGACCGGTTCGGGCTCCGGCACGGCGGGGTGTCCCGCACGGTGGTCGCTCCCGTCCACGTGGTGGTCACCGCCGTCGACGGGACGCGGGCCGAGGTGGACGTGCCGTACCCGCCGTTGACGACGCCCACGCTCGCCGGGCTGGTGGCGCACGCGCTCGTGCCGCGGCGGATCGGGCTGCTGCTGGTGCGCCTCGGCGGGCACAGCGTCGGGATCGCCCGCGACGGCGTGGTCGAGGTGTCGACGACCGACAGCCGCCAGGTGCACGGGCGGAACAAGGCGGGAGGGTGGTCGCAGCAGCGGTTCGCGCGGCGGCGCTCGGGGCAGGCGCGGGTGGCGTTGGAGGCCGCGGCGGCGGACGCGGTGCGAGTGCTCGGTCCGGTGGTGGACGGGTTGGACGCGGTGGTGCTCGGCGGGGACCGGCAGGCGTTGGACGTGCTGCGCGCGGACCGGCGGCTTTCGGCGGTGTTCGCGAAGGCGGGGGAGCGGGTGCTGGAGGTCGCCGAACCACGGCGCGCGGTGCTCGACGAGGCGGCTGTGCGAGCGCGTGCGGTGGAAATCGTGGTTCGGCCACCTGAGACGCCCTGAGCCGATTCAATGATCTTGACGGGGTGCCGTCGTGGCACTCGTCGGATCAGAGGAGTGTTGGTGCGCAAGAGACTTGTGCTTGTCGCGGGAGTGGTGGTGTTCGGCAGTCTCGCCCTTGCGGCGCCCGCGATGGCGTGCGGGGAGCTGCCGGGGATCCCGCCCGTCTCGGGGGAGATCGGAGGACGGCCCGACACGGGCGGTCTTCCCGGCGGCGAGGTGCCGCCTGTTTTCGGTGGGGGACAAGGTGACGTGACCACGCCGCCGCCCCTGAACGTCCCGCCGCCGTTGGGTGGCGGCGGACTGGGTGGCGGCGGAGTCGGTTCGCCTCCGCCGTGGGATGTGCCACCTCCGCTGGGCGGCGGCGCCGGTGTCGAAACGCCTCCGCCGCTGGACGTTCCGGCTCCGCCGAGCGGTGGTGGCGCGGGTGGTGAAACGCCTCCGCCACTGGAGGTTCCGCCTCCGTCGGGTGGTGGCAACGGCGGCGGTGAGGTTCCTCCGCCCGCGGAGCTTCCCCCCGCTCCGGGCGGTGGCCTGGGTGGTGGTCCCGGCGAGGGGTCGATCCCGCCCGGTCCGTGTCATCCGGGCGACGGCGGGGTCAACACTCCCGGCGAGCCGGCCCCGGTCGAGCCCGAGCGTGGGAACCCCGGCGATCCCGGTCTGCCGGGCGAGCCCGGTGGCCCCGTGACCCCCGGTGAGCCGAGCCAGCCCGGCGTCCCCGGCGTCCCCGGCCTGCCCGGTGTCCCCACGAGCCCCGACCTGCCCGACAACGGCGGCGGTCAGGGTTCGCCCGGCACGCCCGTGCCGGTGGAGCCCTAGTCGAGACCTTTCCGGCCCCGTCCTTCGCGGGCGGGGCCGGAAAGTCGCGAAAACTCGGTGCAACCGGGGTTCGGGCCCAGCGCATGGATAGGGGTGAGGGCGGCGAACGAGCCGCCCGCGAAACCCCTAGGAGCAGCAAAGTGCGCAAACGTCTCGTCGTGGTGGCCGGTGCCGTGGTGCTCGGCGGGCTCGGCATCGCCGTCCCGACCATCGCGTTCGCCTCCGGCGGCGGCGACCCCGCGCCGACGTCGACGGTCAAGCCGCAGCCGACGACCACGGTCAAGCCCCTGCCGACGACCACGATCGCCACGTCCCCGGCCACGCAGTCGCCGATCCCGGTCACGCCGCAGCCGACGACCCAGCTGCCGATCCCCACGACCACGTTGCCCGCGCAGCCGCCCACCGAGCTGCCCGTCCCCACCACCACGCTCCCGGCCGCGCCGACGACCACGATCGCGACCTCCCCGGAGGCCACGTCGTACCCTGCGACTCCGACCACCACCGTCCAGCGCTGATCGGGAGAGCACCGCGCGCGTGACCGACCCGACCTGGAACGCCGAGTTCACCCGGCACTTCGACCTCACGGCCGATTCGATGCGCTTCACGGCCTTCCTGCTGTGCGGCAACTGGCACGAGGCCGAGGACGTGGTGCAGGCCGCGTTCCTCAAGCTGTACCTGGCGGGCCCGAAACTGGCCCGGCGGGAGGGTTTGGGCGCCTACACGCGGAAGATCGTGGTGCGGACGTTCCTCGCGGAACGGCGGCGGATGCGGTGGCGTCGGGAGAAGCTGACCGACGCCCCTCCGGAGATGCCGTCCGGTGGTGAGCACATCGAGGACCGGCTCGTCGTGTGGCAGGCGATGTCGGTCCTCGGTGCGCGCCAGCGCGCCGTGCTGGTGCTGCGGTTCTGGCACGACCTGAGCGTGGAGGAGACCGCTTCCGCGCTGGGGTGCACCAGCGGGACGGTCAAGAGCCAGAGCGCCCGAGGCCTGGCGACGCTCCGCCAGCGCCTCGGACCCCAGTACGCCGACCTGTGGCAGGAGGTGTCTCGCCGTGCGTGAGGACGACCTGAAGGGCACCTTCGAGAAGCTGCGCGCGGCGCCGATGCCCGCGCGGTCGCTGACGGCCGACGACATCATCGCCGGCGGTGAGGCGGTCCGGAAGCGGCGGCGCACGATGGCGGTGGTGGGCAGTGGCGTCGGGACCGCCGCCGTCGTGGCCGCGGCCGTGCTGGTGCTCGCGCTCAAGCCCGGTGAGGTGCCGACCCGGCCCGTGGAGCCCGCAGGGCCTCCGGCCACCAGCTCGACGACGACGCGGCAGCCCGCGTCCCAGGAGAGTTCGCCGGTGAAGCCGATGCCCACCACCGTGGTCGAACCGCCGGTGGAGGTCTCGACCTCGGTCACCCCCACCACGACCACCACGTCGCCGGCGACGCCCGCCACGTCGGCGGGCGATCCGCCGCCCCAGGCGACCACCACGACGGTCACGCCGCCCGCCACGACCAGGTAGGCCCCTCCCCGTTCCCGGTGTTTGCCGTGTGTCCCGATTCGAGATACCGTCACCATCCGGATGATGTGATCATCTGAAATCGAGTCGACGTCCACGGGAGAACCCATGTCCACCACCCCCGAGATCCACCTCAGCGACCCCGACGTCGTGCGCGACCCGTTCACCGCCTACGGGCGGGTGCGGGAGGCGTCGCCGCTGGCGCGGATCGTGATCCCCGGCAGGGCGCCGCTGTGGGCGCTGACCCGGCACGCCGACGCGCGGGCGATGCTCGGCGACCCGCGGTTCGTGATCAACGAGCACAGCTTCGTCGCCCCTCAAGGCGTGCCCGAGCACTGCCTGAAGTACCTGCGGACGATGTCCGAGATGAACGGCCCTGAGCACGCCCGGCTGCGCAGGCTCGTGTCGCCCGCGTTCACCGCGCGCCGGGCCGCCGACTTCCGCGCGCGGATCGAGCCGATCGTGGACGGGCTGCTCGACGAGCTGCCGTCGCACGTCGAGGACGGCTCGGTGGACCTGCTGCGGCACTTCGCGTGGCTGGTGCCGATCGACGTGATCTGCGAGCTGGTCGGCATCCCCGCGGAGGACCGGCCGACGTGGCGCGAGCACGGGGCGAACATCGCGGCGGGCTACGGGCAGGGCTTCGCCGACTCGATCCCCGAGGTGCTGGCGGGCGCGAAGGCCGCCGTCGCGAGCCGTCGCGAAGTGCCGGACGGCGACCTGCTGGCCGAGCTGATCCGGGTGCGCGACACCGACGGCGACCGGCTGAGCGAGACCGAGCTCGTCACGCTGGTGTGGCACCTCGTGCTGGCGGGCCAGACGCCGTCGAACCTCATCCCGAACGCCGTGCGCGCCCTGTTCGCGCACCCGGAGCAGCTCGCGAGGCTGCGGGCCGACGAGTCGCTCATGCCGCGCGCCGTGGAGGAGCTGATCCGCTGGTGCGGCCCGGCGCTGCTGTCGATCCCGCGCTACGCCACGGAGGACGTCGAGCTGTTCGGCGAGGTCGTGCGCGAGGGCGAGGCCGTCACGGCCGTGGTGGCGGCCACGAACCGCGATCCCCGCGCCCACGACGATCCCGACGAGCTGGACGTCACCCGGTCCTCGGGCGCGGGCCACCTCGGGTTCGGCCACGGCCCGCACTTCTGCCTCGGCGCGTCGCTGGCGAAGGTGCAGACCGAGGTCGCGCTCTCGGCGCTGCTGCGCCGTTTTCCCGCGCTGGCGCCGGCCGAGCCCGTCGAGGACCGCGCGCCCGACCCCGGCACGTGGCGGCTGACGTCGTTGCGCGTGACCCTCTGACCGGGGTCAGCCGAGGGTGCCGGTCGCCAGCAGGCCGCCGTCGACGCGGACGGTCTCGCCGGTGATCCACGCGGCGGCGTCGGAGGCGAGGAAGGCCACGAGCCGGGCCACGTCCTCCGGCGTGCCGAGGCGCTTGAGCGGGTACTGCCGCGACGCCTCCTCCTCACGGCCGGTGTAGAGCGCCTCGGCGAACTTCGTCTTCACCACGGCGGGCGCGACGGCGTTGACCCGGACCTTCGGGCCCAGCTGCCACGCCAGTTCCTCGGTCAGCCGGATCAGCGCGGCCTTGCTCGCGCCGTACGCCGCGATGGCCCCGGTGGACCGGATCCCGCCCACCGACGCCATGTTCACGACCGCGCCGCCGTGCTCGGCCATCCACGCCTTCCACACGAGCTGGGTGAAACCCAGTGCCGCCACCACGTTCACGTCGAAGATCTTCCGCACGGCCCCGAGGTCGGCGTCCATCAGCGCGCCGAAGACCGGGTTGATGCCGGTGTTGTTGACCAGCACGTCGATCCGGCCGAACCGCGCCACGACCGCGTCGACGGCCGTGGCGCGGTCGTCGTCGTTGCCCGCGTTGCTCGCCAGCGCCAGGACCCGGTCCTCGGGCACCCCGGTGTCCTCGACCAGCTTCCGCCCGGCCTCGGCGATCGAGTCCGGCTTGCGCCCGGTGATGGCCACCGACGCGCCCAGCGCCAGCAGCTCGTGCGCCACACCGAAACCGATTCCCCGGCTCGCGCCCGTGACCAGCGCGGTCCTGCCTGCGAACGTCTCCGTCATGCGCACGAATGTATGCCGGTGCCCACATCTGGCAAATCCGTTCGCCCGCAGCCCGTAGACTGGTGGCGTGGTCATCCTGATCGAGTAGGTCCAGCGCGTGTTCATCCGCCGACCCCTCCTTTCCGCATGACCACCTCACCTGGAGCTTCGCTGTGATCACGGCTACGAACATCGAGTTGCGCGCGGGTTCGCGCATCCTGCTCTCGGAAGCCAACCTCCGCGTCCAGCCCGGCGACCGCATCGGCCTCGTCGGCCGCAACGGCGCGGGCAAGACGACCTCGTTGCGCGTGCTGGCAGGCGAGGGCCTGCCCTACGGCGGCGACGTGCGGCGCACCGGCGAACTCGGCTACCTGCCGCAGGACCCGCGCGAGGGCGACCTGTCGGTGATCGCGAAGGACCGCGTGCTGTCGGCTCGCGGGCTGGACCAGATCCTGCGGGACATGGAGAAGACGCAGACCGCGATGGCGGAACTGGTCGACCCCAAGGAGTTGGACAAGGCCGTCACCCGCTACGGCAAGCTGGAGGACCGCTTCTCCTCGCTCGGCGGGTACGCCGCGGAGAGCGAAGCCGCGCGCATCTGCGCGAACCTCGGCCTGGCGGACCGGATCCTGGCGCAACCGCTGAGCACGCTCTCCGGCGGCCAGCGCCGCCGCGTCGAGCTGGCGCGCATCCTGTTCGCCGCCTCCGAGGCCGGTGTCGGCGCGAAGTCCAGCACGATCCTGCTGATCGACGAGCCGACGAACCACCTCGACGCCGACTCGATCTCGTGGCTGCGCGGCTTCCTCAAGTCGCACGAGGGCGGCCTCGTGGTGATCAGCCACGACGTGGAGCTGCTCGACGACGTGGTGAACAAGGTCTGGTTCCTCGACGCCACCCGCGGCGAGGTCGACCTGTACAACATGGGCTGGAAGAAGTACCTCGAGGCCCGGTCCGCGGACGAGAAGCGCCGCCGCCGCGAGCGCGCGAACGCCGAGAAGAAGGCGGGCGTGCTGTTCGCCCAGGCCGACAAGATGCGCGCCAAGGCCACGAAGGCCGTCGCCGCGCAGAACATGGCCAAGCGCGCGGAGAAGATGCTCGCGGGCCTGGACGAGACGCGGGTGGCGGACAAGGTCGCGAAGATCCGCTTCCCGGAGCCCGCGACCTGCGGCAAGACCCCGTTGATGGCGGAGGGGCTGAGCAAGTCCTACGGGTCGCTGGAGATCTTCACCGGCGTCGACCTGGCCATCGACAAGGGCTCGCGGGTCGTGATCCTCGGCCTCAACGGCGCGGGCAAGACGACGCTGCTGCGGCTGCTCGGCAAGATGGAGAAGCCGGACGCGGGCGAGCTGATCCCCGGCCACGGCCTGAAGATCGGCTACTTCGCGCAGGAGCACGAGACGCTCGACCACTCGGCCAGCGTGTGGGAGAACATCCGCCACGCCGCCCCGGACACGCAGGAGCAGCAGCTCCGGCAGCTGCTCGGCACGTTCCTGTTCAGCGGCGAGCAGCTCGACCAGCCCGCGGGCACCCTGTCCGGCGGCGAGAAGACGCGGCTCGCGCTCGCGGGCCTCGTGTCCAGCGCGGCGAACGTGCTGCTGCTCGACGAGCCGACGAACAACCTCGACCCGGCCAGCCGCGAGCAGGTGCTGGACGCGCTGCGGCGCTACCAGGGCGCCGTCGTCCTCGTCACGCACGACCCCGGAGCGGTCGAGGCGCTGGAGCCCGAGCGGGTGATCCTTCTCCCCGACGGGACCGAGGACCACTGGTCCGCGGACTACCTCGAACTCGTGCAGTTGGCCTGAGCCAAGGGAAGCAGCACTTTTCGGCAAGCGTGATCAAAGGGGTGGCTGTGCGTGATCACATGATCACGCACAGATCATTTTGCATGATCGCCTGGCGTTCTGGTCCGTCGTGTTCGATCATTGCGACGACAGGGGCCCGAAAGCGGCCCGACCTGCTCGGACGGAAGGCGGGACATGGTGGCTGACCTGAAGAAGGGCGCCCGGATCACCGGCGCCACACGGGACAAGCTGGCCGCTGACCTGAAGAAGAAGTACGAAAAGGGCGCGAGCATCCGGGCGTTGGCTGAGTCGACCGGGCGCTCCTATGGCTTCGTCCACCGGGTTCTGTCCGAGTCCGGTGTCACGCTGCGCGGTCGCGGTGGCGCCACCCGAACCAAGAAGAAGTAAGCTACCCTCCGGTAACATCACGGGCGCCCAGCACTCGCGGCGCCCCACCGGACCCGGAGGTTCCAGCATGTCGGCCACGCCCATCGACGCCGGTCTGCTGGAACGTGGAGGTGTGCGGCTCGTCGTGGACGGGCCGCGCGCGACCATCACCCTCGACCGCCCCGATGTGCTCAACGCGCAGACGCCGTCGACCTGGCAGGCGTTGCGGGCGATCGGCGAAGGCCTGGACCCGGACGTCCTCGTGGTGGTCGTCCGGGGTTCTGGTCGCGCGTTCTCGGCGGGGCTCGACCGGCGGATGTTCGCGGGCGGGGTGCCGGGAGAACCGGGGCTGTCGGAGATCGTGGCGCGCGGACCCGAGGCCGGGGCCGCGCTGATCGCCGAGTTCCAGGAGGGGTTCCGCTGGCTGCGGGACCCTCAACGGGTGACGATCGCGGCCGTGGCCGGGCACGCCATCGGGGCCGGCTTCCAGCTCGCCCTCGCGTGCGACCTGCGGGTCGTGGCCGAGGACGTGCAGTTCTCCATGGCCGAGACGACGTTGGGCCTCGTGCCCGACCTGGGCGGCACGCTGCCGCTGGTCCGGGCCGTGGGGTACGCGCGCGCCGCCGAGATCTGCGTGACCGGGCGGCGCGTCGGCGCGGCCGAGGCGCTGCGGATCGGGCTGGCCAACACCGTCGTGCCCGCCGAAGGGCTGGACGCGGCGGTCGAGGACCTCGTCGGGTCGATCACCCGGCCGATGGCGGGCGCCGTGCGGGAGACCCTGGCGCTGATCGCCGCCGCGGCCGACGGTTCCTCGGAGGAGGAGCAGTTGGCGTTGGAGCGCGAGGCGCAGTTGCGGCGGCTCGCCGAACTGGCCGCGCTCGTGAAGGCGTAGGGACCACCTCCGTTCGCCTGACGGCGAACAGGGATTTTCCCGCTCCTCGGTGGTGTTGACTCACCTCGTGGACAGCGGAGCCGGTTCCTGGGGATTGATGATGAGCGCCATGCGCGCCGCCGACGCGCCCAAGGGGGTGCGAGCGGGGACGTTGCGGCGCGTGGTGACCTTCGCGCGCCCGCACCGGGCCAAGTTGGTGGCGTTCCTGCTGCTCACGGTCGTGTCGTCGGTCCTGGCGGTGAGCACCCCCGTCCTGGCGGGCCGGGTGGTCGACGCGATCGTGCAGGCCCGGCCGGTGTCGGTCGTCGTGTGGCTGGCCCTGCTGATCGCCGGCATCGCGATCGTCGACGCCGGGCTCGGCCTGGCGGAGCGCTGGCAGTCCACCCGCATCGGCGAGGGCCTGATCTACGACCTGCGCCGCGCCGTGTTCGAGCACGTGCAGAAGATGCCGGTCGCGTTCTTCACCCGCACCCGCACCGGCGCGCTCGTCAGCCGCCTCAACAACGACGTGATCGGCGCCCAGCGGGCGTTCACCTCCACGTTGTCCGGCGTGGTCACCAACGTCATCCAGCTCTCGCTCACGCTCGTCGTGATGCTCACCCTGTCCTGGCAGGTCACCGCGCTCGCCCTGGTCCTGCTGCCGGTGTTCGTGCTGCCCGCCCGGCGCATGGGCAACCGGATGGCCGACCTCCAGCGCGAGGCCGCGAACCTCAACGCGGGCATGACCACCCAGATGACCGAACGGTTCTCCGCGCCCGGCGCGACCCTGGTCAAGCTGTTCGGGCGGCCCCGCGAGGAGGCCGACGAGTTCGGCGACCGCGCGCTGCGGGTGCGCGACATCGGCGTGAGGACCGCGATGGCCACCCGCTGGTTCATGACCGGGCTGACGCTGGTGTCCGCGCTGGCCCAGGCGTTGGTCTACGGGCTCGGCGGGTACCTGGCGCTGACCGGGCGCCTGGAGCCGGGCACGGTCGTGTCGCTGGCGCTGCTGCTGTCGCGGCTCTACTCGCCGCTGACGGCGCTGGCCAACGCCCGCGTCGACGTGATGACCGCGCTGGTGTCGTTCGAGCGGGTCTTCGAGGTGCTGGACCTCAAGCCGATGGTGGCCGAGGCCGCGTCACCGAAGTCCGTGCCCGACGGCCCGGTGTCCGTGGAGTTCGCCGACGTGCGGTTCGGCTACCCGTCCGCGGACAAGGTGTCGCTGGCGTCGCTGGAGTCGGTGAGCACATTGGACACCCGCGGCGGCCAGGAGGTGCTGCACGGCATCAGCTTCACCGCCGAGCCGGGGCAGCTGGTGGCGCTGGTCGGGTCGTCCGGCGCGGGCAAGTCGACCATCGCCTCGCTCGTGCCGCGGCTGTACGACGTGGAGTCCGGGTCGGTGCGGCTGTCCGGTGTGGACGTCCGCGAGCTGGGCTTCGACGCCGTGCGCGACGCGGTCGGCGTGGTGACCCAGGACGGGCACCTGTTCCACGACACGATCCGGGCGAACCTGGTCTACGCGCGGCCGTCGGCGACCGACGAGGAGCTGTGGGACGCCATCGGCCGGGCCCGGCTGGGCACGCTGATCGAGTCGCTGCCCGACGGGCTGGAGACCGTGGTGGGGGAGCGCGGCTACCGGCTCTCCGGCGGTGAGCGGCAGCGGTTGACCATCGCCCGCCTGCTGCTCGCGCGCCCCCGCGTGGTGATCCTGGACGAGGCGACGGCCCACCTGGACTCGGAGTCCGAGACCGCCGTGCAGGCCGCGCTGACCGAGGCGCTCAAGGGCCGGACCGCGCTGGTGATCGCGCACCGGCTGTCCACGATCCGGGCCGCCGACACCATCCTCGTCGTGGAGGACGGGGAGGTCGTGGAACGCGGAACGCACCACGACCTCCTCGCCGCCGACGGGCGCTACGCCGAGCTGTACCACACCCAGTTCGACGAGTCACCGCAGGTCAGCGTGGTTCCCACGCCGAAGTTCTCGCTCGTCACAGAGCACCCAGGAACGTCCCGCTGACGGCGACGGCGGCTTTCGACGAGCCGCCGTTCACCACCAGCACCGCGAACGCCATCGTGCCGCGGTAGCCGACGAACCAGCCGTGCGCGCCGGTGCCGTCGCCGAACTGGGCGGTGCCGGTCTTGCCGGACACCTGGCCGAACGGCGCGAGGCCTGTCGCCGTGCCGCTGGTAACGACCTCGCGCATCATCGGCCGCAACGCCTGCGCGGCGGCCGCGGGCAGCCCCGGCAGGTCGGTGTTCTTGACCGTGGGGATCTCCCGGATCAGCTGCGGCACGGGCGTCGCGCCGCCGTTGGCGACGGTCGCGGCGGCCAGCGCCATCCCGAACGGGGTGGTCTGCACCTTGCCCTGGCCGATGCCGTCCTCCACCCGCTCCGCCACGTCCTGCGCGGGCGGGACCTTGCCGGTGTTGGTGGTGATGCCCGCGATGGTGAAGTCCGCGCCGATGCCGAACTGGAGCGCGGTGCTCGTCAGCGCGCCCGCGGGCAGGTCCGCCGACAGCTTGCCGAACGTGGTGTTGCAGGACTGGGCGAACGCCTTGCGCAGCGGGACCGTGCCCAGGTCGAACTTGCCCTCGTTGGGGATGCGGCGGGTGCCGATCGTGGCCTCGCCGGGGCACTCCACGGGGGTGTCGATGCCGACCGCGCCGCTCTCGACGGCGGCCGCGGCCGTGACCATCTTGAACGTCGAGCCCGGTTCGTGCAGGTAGCCGAGCGCGACCGGTCCGGTGGCCGAGGCGGGCGCGTTCTGCGCCACGGCGAGGATCTCGCCGCTCTTGGTGTCGAGCGCGACGATCGCCGCCTCCTGCGGCACGCCGTCGACCGCGGCCTGCGCGGCGTCCTGGACGGCCTTGTCGAGGGTGAGGGTGGCGGACTTCGTCACCACCGCCGCCATCTCCTCCAGCGTCGTCACGGGCGCGTCCGCGGCGTCGACCCCGACGACCTTCCAGCCGGGACTGCCGTTGAGGCTGCCCACGGCCGTGCGCACACCCGGCATGACCGCCGCGGCGTACGCGCCGGTGTCGGTGGGCACCGGCGTGCCAGCGCGGTCGAGCAGCGCGCCGTCCCCGGACTGCGGCAGGTAGGCGAGCGTCTGGCCGTCACCGAGCTTCGGGTGCAGCAGCGCGGACGTCCAGTGCACGCGCCACTGCCGGTCGTCGCGCTTCATCTCGAACGTCGTCCGGTACTTCCACGGGTCGCCGCTCGGCAGCGACCACGTGACGTCGGCCGGGATCGACGTGGTCGTCGCGTCCCCGGCCACCGGCGGGACAGCCCCCAACTGCACCCGGTACTTCGCGCCGGACATCCCCGCCAGCGACTTCGTCACCGCCGCTGCCGCCACCGGCTCCGCGTCGGTGGCGGCAGCGGCCTTGGCGGCGTTGCCGTCGGTGAACGCCGTGGCGAAGGCCTGGGCCACCGTGCTCGGCGAGGCCATCGCGGGTGTGCTCGCGCCGGTCGCCTGGGACCCCGGCTCCGGGTGCGGGGCGCTGCCCGTGCCCGCCCACACCACGGCCCCGCCGATCCCGATCACCACGGCGGCCGTGAGGCCACCGGCGATCAGGACTCTCCGACGTGTTCTCTCGTCCATGTAGCTGAAACCCCCACTCACGGGCACCGGGAGGTGCCGCCCCTCGCCCTGGAACGTAGCGAGGTCGTGTGGAGGTTCAGTGGGCTTTCGGCGATGATGTGCCGAAGGGCTCAGCCCAGCTGCGGGACGCGGGTCTGGTAGTGCCGCAGCAGGTCCGCGTTGGCCGCGTCGCCGCCCTCCACGTTCGCGCTGCGCCACAGCGGCAGGTGCACGTTCTGCTCGGCGGCCTTGTCGAACAGCCGCACCATCAGCAGGTTCCACAGGAACGCCGTGGCGACCGTGGAGATCGCCGCCGTCACGGGCTCGTCGACCGGGTAGGTCGAGTCGCCGGGCGGCACCACGTTGTCCAGCACGACGGTCGCCACCTCGGCGAGCGTCGTGCCCGCGCGGCGTGGGGCCAGCGCGCTGGCGGCGACCGAGGTCACCGCGACGACGGGGCAGCCCGCGTCCACGGCCTGGATCGCCAGCTCGACGGGGTAGGGGTTCACGCCCGAGGTGGAGAACACGAACAGCACGTCGTGCGCCGCGAGGCCGGTGTCGCGCAGCACCTCCGCCGCCAAGCCCGAGCGGCGCTCGGCCGCCGTGCTGCTGATGGCGCCGTGCATCGGCAGCAGTTCCGGGTGGTAGACCGGCCGCACGCAGGCCAGGCCGCCCGCGCGGTAGAAGGTCTCGGCGACCGCCGCCAGCGAGTGGCCCGCGCCCGCGGTGAGGACCATGCCGTCCGCGAGCACGCTCGCCAGGACCAGTTCGGCCACGTCGTCCAGCGCGGACGCGTTCTGCTGCTCCACCCTCAGCAGGTGGTCGCGCACCAGGTTGCCGTAGTCGGATCCGGTCACGGTCTCGCTCGTCATGCGGTCGTCCTCCGTCGTCGCGGCCCCCTAGTGGTCCACACCACTGGGCACGGGGCTAGTCCTACCCGATGGACGGTGTTCGCGAAAGCCTTGCGCTCCGAACATCGTTCGTGTTCGTATGAACACGTGGAAAGTGAGAAGCGGCATGAACTGATCCTGGGGAGCCTGCGCAACGGCGAGCGGGTCACCGTCGCGGCGCTGGCCGAGCTGATCGGCTGCTCGGAGATGACGGTCCGGCGGGACCTCGACACGCTGGAGCGCGACGACCTGCTGCGGCGCGTGCGCGGCGCGGCCGTGGGCATGCTGACCAGCGAGGAGACCCCGTTCGCGGCGCGGAGCAAGCACCGCATCGACGTGAAGCGGCGGATCGCCCTCGCGGTGTCCGAGCTGATCGACGACGGCGAGAGCATCGTCATCGACGGCGGCAGCACGACCGTGGAGGCGGCGCGGTTGCTGACCACCCGCAGGCTGACCGTGCTGCCGCTGACCCTGCACGTCGCGAACGCGCTCATGGGCGCCGACCGCGTCCGCCTGGTCCTGCCCGGCGGCGACCTGCGCCCCGGCGAGCTGTCGTTCGTCGGGCCGCTGACCGAGTACGCGTTCGACGTCATGCGCTTCGACACCATGGTGCTCGGCAGTTGCGGACTGAGCGTGCGCAACGGGATCTCCGCGCACGACCTGCTCGAAGGCGCGGTGAAGAAGGCCGCCGTCACGGCCTCCGCGCGCGTGATCGCCGCGATCGACAGCTCGAAGTTCGGTCGCACCGCCTTCGGCCGGGTCTGCCCGGTCGAGGCCCTCGACGTCCTCGTCACCGACGAGGACGCCCCTGCCGACGAGGTCGCCGCCCTGCGCGAGGCCGGAGTGGAAGTGCACCTTGTCTAGCCCTGTGCTCGCAGCGCCGCCGAAGGCCGCGCGGGTGTCGACGATCCTCGTGTTCGCGATCCACGCCGCCGTGTTCGGCGCGTGGACACCGCACATCCCGGCGGTGAAGGACCACCTTGGCCTCAACGACGGCACGCTCGGCCTCGTGCTGCTCGGCGCGCCGGTCGGGTCGGTCATCGCCATGCTCGTCACCGGTCGGGCCATCGCGAAGTGGGGCAGCAAACGGGTCGTGCTGGCGACGTTCCTCGCCTTCGCGCTCGTCACGCCCGCGCTCGGCGTGGCCCCGACCGCGCCGTGGCTGTTCGCGATCATCGTGGTGTGGGGCGGGTTCATCGGCTCGCTCGACGTCGCGATGAACACCCAGGCCATCTCGGTCGAGTCCGCCTACGGCAGGCCGATCCTGTCGAGCTTCCACGCGTGGTGGAGCCTGGGCGCGTTCGCCGGTGTCGGGCTCGGCGCGCTGGCCATCACGTTCGGCGTCGGCCTGCGCGACCAGATGATCGCGTTCACCCTCGCGCTGCTGCTGGTGGCGTGGCCGCTCATCCGGCCGATGCTGGGCGACGACCAGGCCGCCGAGGAGCACAAGCTCGGCTTGCCGTGGCGGGACAAGCGGGTCCTGGTGTTGGCCGTGATCATGTTCGCCGGGCTGATCGCGGAGGGCGCGGTCGGCGACTGGGCGGCCGTCTACCTGCGCGACACGCTCGACGTGCCCGCGGAACGCGCGGGCCTGGGCTACGGGGTGTTCGCCGTGGCGATGTTCCTCGGCCGCGTCGGCGGCGACGGCTGGGTGGCGAAGTTCGGGCCCGCCCGCGTGGTCGGCGTGCTCGCCGCGGTCGGCGGCCTCACGTTCGGCGTCGCCCTGCTCGTGGGCCAGTTCTGGTTGGTGCTGGTGGGTTTCGCGGTGTTCGGACTCGGCATCGCGTGCATCGTGCCGGTGGTGTTCAGCTCCGCCGCGGCGCAGTCCGACGCGCACGCCGGGCAGGCCATCGCGGGTGTCGCGACCGCGGGCTGGGCCGGGTTCCTGCTGGGTCCGCCGCTGATCGGCCTGCTGTCGCACGCGACGTCGCTGCCGCTCGCGCTGGGCGTGCTCCCGTTGTGCTGCCTGGGAATCGCGCTCGCGGCTGGATCACTTCGCCCAGCGGTCTAGGTCTTCCGGCCGGTCGACGTCGGAGCCGTCGGCGACGTCCTCGCACGGCACGGCCAGCACGGCGTGCGCGCGGAGGTAGTCGCGGGCCCCGGCGTCACCGGTGGAGGTCTCCAGGACGCCCTCCCAGTGGGCCCGGCCGATCAGCACGGGATGGCCGGGCTCACCGTGGAAAGCCGCTCGTGCCAACGAATCGGGAGCGGCGAGTGCCGCTAGCCGTAGCACCGCCTCGACCGTCACGCCGGGGGTGTCGACCGGGAGCACGACCACCGCGTCGGCCCCGGTGGCCGCCACCTCGGTCAGCCCGACCCGCAGCGACGAGCCCATGCCCGTCGCCCAGTCCGGGTTGTCCAGCACGACCGCCGCGCCGAGCGACGCCCGTGCCCGCACCTGGTCGGCCGCCGCGCCGAGCACCACGACCACCGGGTCGCATCCCGCCCGCCGCAACACTTCCGCCGCCGACTCCACGAACAGCGAGCCGTGGTGGGAGACCAGCGCCTTCGGGGAGCCGAAGCGGCGCCCGGCACCGGCCGCGAGCAGCAACCCGGCGATCGACATGCGGTCAGACTAGGGCTTCGTGGCCGATCAGGTCGGCCCGGCGGCGCACGCCGAGCTTGCGGTACACCCTGGTCAGGTGTTGTTCGACCGTGCTTACCGTGATGTGAAGCCGTTTCGCGATCGCCCGGTTGGTGTGGCCACCAGCGGCGAGGGTCGCGACCCGCCACTCCGAGTAGGTCAACTCCGTCATGCACTGATCACGCAGTAGAAGCTTCAACGGTTCACGTGTGGCCGAGATTGGCCACCGGGAATACGGGATCAGTTCACCGCACGGACAGGTGCGCGAGCAGCAGGCTGGTCATCAGCTCGGAGGCCTCGTCCGGGATCCAGTGCGACACGTCCTCGACCATCTGGAAGTGGTACGGCCCGCTGACCCAGTTCTCGGTGTCGAACGCCGCCGCCGAGCCGAAGACGGTGTCCTCGGTGCTCCAGATGTACATCGTGGGGACGGAGACCTTGTCGATCCGGCTCGCGGCCCGGCCCGCGCGGTACCAGTTGAGGGCCGCGGTCATCGCGCCCGGCTCGGACAGGCGGCGGACGTACTCGTCGACCCGGCTCGGCGCGACCTTCCAGTCGAACAGCCTGCGCAGGGCCTCGCCGTCGTTGTCGAGCATGCGCTGTTCGGTGTTCGAGTTGCGCCACTCGGTCATGTACTGCGAGCGGGCGTGCTGGTCCTCGTCCGTGCGGATCGCGTTGGCCAGCGCGGCGGGGTGTGGGGTCGAGACGGCGGTCAGGCTCCGGAGCCGGTCCGGGTGGTCGGCGGCGGTGTGCCACGCGACCGCCGCGCCCCAGTCGTGGCCGACGAGGTCGAACACCGGCCACGCCAACTCGTCCGCGATGGCCAGCACGTCGCCGACGAGCTGGGAGATGCCGTACTGGGCTGGGGCGGTCGGCCGGACACCGGGGGAGTAGCCCCGCTGATCCGGCGCGACAGCCCGGAAACCCTGCGCGCCGAGCACCTGGACCTGGTGGTCCCAGCACATCGCGCCCTGCGGGAAGCCGTGCAGCAGCAGGACCGGCCGCCCGTTCTCGGGGCCCTCGGCGATGGCGTCGAAAGTGCCCTCGGGGGTGGGGATGCTCAGGTGTTCGACCACGGTCGGGACTTTAACGCTTCATCTCGCGGGGAGGGTGGACAGTGCGGCGGTGAGGAGGTCGAGGTGGTCGGGTGGGGATTCGAGGAGGGGGAGGCGGACGGAGGCGTGCCGGATGATTCCTTGGTGCGCCAGGGCTGCTTTGGCCATGATCGCGCCCTGGGAGGTGCGCATGATGGCGTTCGTGATCGGGATGAGGTCGCGGTGGATCGCTCTGGCCTTGGTGAGGTTGTTGGATCGGATGGCTTGGATGAGGTCGGCGTTGTGGGCTGCGGCGATGTTGCCGGTGACGCTGACCACGCCTGTTGCTCCGCAGGCGAGGTAGGCGAGGTTGAGTTCGTCTATGCCCGAGTAGTAGGCGAGGGTGGTGCGGGACATGACGGACATCGCTTGGAAGAGGTCGCCCTTGGCGTCCTTGACCGCCTGGATCCTGGGGTGGGTTGCCAGGGTGATGAGGGTGGATTCGTCCAGTGGGGTGCCTGTGCGGGCTGGGACGTCGTAGAGCATGACCGGGAGGTCTGTGGCGTCGGCTACTGCGGTGCAGTGGGCGATTACGCCTTGTTGGGTGGGGCGGGAGTAGTACGGGGTTACCAGGAGTAGGGCGTCTGCTCCGGCTTCCTTGGCGGCTTGGGCTCTGGTTGTGCTTTCGGCGGTGTTGTAGGTGCCTATGCCTGCGATGACCTTTGCCTGGGTGGATGTTTGGGACTTGACGGTGTGGATTAGGTGGGTTGTTTCTTCTGGGGTGAGGGTGGGGGATTCTCCTGTGGTGCCTGCTACTACCAGGCCGTCGGCGTTGGTGGTCAGGAGGTGGGTGATCAGGGAGGTGAGGCTGTCTTGGTCGATCTCGCCTGTTGGGGTCATGGGGGTGGCCATGGCTACCAGGTTGTTCCCGAAAGGGGGCATGGGGGGATGCTGGTCCGTGGGGGAAGGCTGGTCCAGCGAATGTTTGTTGGGGGTATTGTTTAGAGCTGCTTCATGGTGGGCTGATCTGGGGGTGGGCTGAACCCCGATTGCGCCAATTATCTCACCCCTTTTCACTTTGTCAAGGCTGGAAAGACGCCTTGACAAAGTGAAAAGGGGTGAGGGCGCAAAAGCAATCGGGGGTCGCCAGGGTTGGGGTTTGAAAGAACCTGCCGGCACGGAACGATTGGTAGCGGTGCGAGTGGCGGCCGGGGGCCCGAAAGGTCAGCGGCGGTGAGGTGCGGTGCGGGTTGGGGCCGGGGGCCCGAAAGGTCGGCGGCGGTGAGGTGCGGTGCGGGTTGGGGCCGGGGGCCCGAAAGGTCAGTGGCGGTGAGGTGCGGTGCGGGTTGGGGCCGGGGGCCCGAGAGAGTGTGTGCCGGTTGGTCACGGGGGACGGTTGGGGGCGGGGGCCCGAAAGGTCGAGGCCGGTAAGGCGCGGGGCGAGTTGGGGCGGGGGTCCTTGGTCGCAGTGCCGTGCAGGCCACGTGTGGAACCTGGGGTGGTGTGGTGGCTTGCCACGGTGGCGTGAAGTCCGTGTGATCTGGATCGCAATGGGCGTCCGGGGTGTTGTGGCGAACCGAATATGTCGGCATGGAGCCCCAAGTCGACGTGTTCCGGGCGTCGGTCGACGTGCGCGCCGTGGCCCTTGTGCTGCACGGTGGACGGTCACGTGGTCACGGTCGGGTGCACCGCTATCAGCTCGCTGTCCTGCGGATGGTGCCGTTCGGGCGTGCCCTGCATTCCGCTGGTGCTCGGCACGGGCTTGAGGTGCGGATGTTGCGGTATCGGGTTCGTGGGTGGAACGCGCCCGATCTTGATCCTGTTCGTGATGCTCGGTGGGCGCTTGCGGAGATCGAGCGTGCTCATCCCGGTGTTCCCGTGGTGCTTGTCGGGCATTCGATGGGTGGGCGTACTGCGTTGCGGGTTGCCGATCATCCGACCGTGGTGGCGGTTTGTGCGTTGGCGCCGTGGATTGAGCCTGGTGAGCCGGTTGCGCAGCTTGCTGGGCGGGCGTTGCTCATCGCGCACGGGGACCGGGAGCGGATGACCGATCCGGCCGAGTCCTACCGGTACGCGGTTCAGGCCAGGGGTGTGGCGAACCGGGTGGCTCGGTTTTCCGTGCTGGGGGATGGTCACGCGATGCTCAAGCGGGCCCGTGACTGGACTCGGCTCGTCGTGGACTTCGTTCTCGGAGAGCTCGGGTTCGAACCGCGGGCGGCCGATATCGCGAACGCCATGCGAGAGCGCACGCCGGACGGCTTGGACGTCCCGCTCAAGACAGCACACTGACGAGAGGACACACCCGTGGCACAGGAATCCGGACGTCGACGGGTCGCCGTGATCGGCAGCGGCGTGTCCGGTCTGACCGCGGCCTACCTGCTCCAGCGGCAGTACGACGTGCTGCTGTTCGAGGCCGACGACCGCCTCGGCGGGCACGCGCACACCCACGAGTTGACCACCCCGGACGGTGGCACCGCGCGGATCGACAGCGGGTTCATCGTGCACAACGAGCGCACCTACCCGAACCTGCTGCGGTTGTTCCGCGAACTCGGCGTGTCCACGCAGGACTCCGAGATGTCGATGAGCGTCCGCTGCGACGGCTGCGGCCTGGAGTACGCCGGGGCCCGCAAGCTGCCCGGCCTGTTCGCCCAGCCGCGCAACCTGGCGAAGCCCGCCTACCTGCGGATGCTGGCCGAGGTGACCCGGTTCCACCGGCACGCGCGCAGGCTGATCGACTCGCCGGACGCCGACGGCGTCACGCTCGCCGCGTTCCTCGCCATCGGCGGCTACTCCCGCTACTTCGTCGACCACTTCGTGGTGCCGGTCGTGTCCGCGGTGTGGTCGTCCGGCCCCGGTCTGAGCACCAGCTACCCGGCGCGCTACCTGTTCGAGTTCCTCGCCAACCACGGGATGCTCGCCATCGGCGGCACGCCGCAGTGGCGCACGGTCGTCGGCGGCTCGGGCACCTACGTGGAACGCGCGGCCAAGGGCCTGACGGCCGTCAACGTGTCCACCCCGGTCCGCGCGGTGGTCCGCACGGCCGACGGCGTGGAGGTGCGCGACGACGCCGACCAGAAGCACGAGGTCGACAAGGTCGTCGTGGCCACGCACCCCGACCAGGCGCTGCGGCTGCTCGCCGACGCGACGCCCGAGGAGAAGGGCGTGCTCGGCGCGTTCACCTACTCGCGCAACGAGACCTGGCTGCACAACGACCCGAGCGTGCTGCCCGTCAGCGCGGGCGCGAAGGCGTCGTGGAACCTGCTCAAGACGTCCTGCCACGAGGACTCCGGTCCCGTGGTCGTCAGCTACCACATGAACCGGCTGATGCGACTCGTCGAACCGCTCGACTACGTCGTCACGCTCAACGCGACCGACCGGATCGACGAGCGCAAGGTGCTCAAGAAGATGGTGTACGAGCACCCGCTCTACACCCCGGAGTCGGTGGCCGCCCAGCGCCGCCTGCCCTCGCTCAACGACGGCGTCACCGCGTTCGCGGGCGCCTACCAGGGCTGGGGCTTCCACGAGGACGGCTGCGCCTCGGGCGTGCGAGCGGCGGAGAGCCTCGGGGTGCGCTGGTGACAGCGCTCTACGAGGCCGAGGTCAGCCACACCCGCCGTGAGCGGATCGACCGGGCGTTCAGCCACAAGGTGTACCTGTGGCTGGTCGACCTGGACCGGCTGCCGCGCCTCCCGTGGTGGCTGCGGCCGTTCGCCCGGTTCGAGGCCCGCGACCACTTCGGGCCGCACGCCGACACGCCTGTCGAGCGGAACCGCACGATCCGCGAGAACCTTGATCGGTGGCTGGCCGAACGCGGTGTCGACCTCGCGGGAGGGCGGGTGCTGATGCTCGCCAACGCCCGACTGCTCGGCCACGTGTTCAACCCCCTGTCCGTCTACTGGTGCCACCGGCCGGACGGCGCGCTGGCGTGCGTCGTGGCGGAGGTCCACAACACCTACGGCGAACGCCACCCGTACCTGCTGGAGACCGACAGCGCCGGCCGGGCGCAGGTCGACAAGGCGTTCTACGTGTCGCCGTTCCTGGACATGGGCGGCCGCTACCTCATGCGGCTGCCCGAACCCGACGACCGCCTGTCCGTGACGATCGCGTTGCGGCAGAACGGGAAGACACCTTTCACCGCCGGTCTGCACGGTGTCCGCAAGACCGTCACCCCGGCGAATCTCGCGCGCCTGCTCGTTCGGCGACCGTTGATGACGCTGCGCGTGTCCACCCTCATCCGAGTCCACGGCATCACGCTGTGGCTGCGCCGCCTGCCTATCACCCCCAGGAGTAACCGATGAGCACCCTCGACGTCTCGGTGCCCCGCCCGAACCAGGGTGTGTGGCCCGGCCTCGACACACCGCCCAAGTCCCCCCTCAAGGCCCGCATCGCGGAGTCGCTGTTCCGCCGCGCCGTCGCCTCGCTGCCGGTCCGCGTCGTGCTGCCGAACGGCGTCCGCATCGGCGCGGGCGGCCCGGACGCGCCCGTCATGCGGATCCACCGGCCCGCCGCGTTCTTCCACCGGCTCGGCGCCGACGCCAAGATCGGCTTCGGCGAGGCGTACATGGTCGGCGACTGGAGCACGACGGCGCTCGCCGACCTGCTCAGCGCGTTCGCCGCGAAGCTCACCACGCTGATCCCGCCGAAGCTCCAGCTCATGCGCCGCTGGGTCGAGCTGCGGCACCCGGACTCCGAGGCCAACTCGGTCGAGGGCGCCCGCGAGAACATCAGCCGCCACTACGACCTGTCGAACGACCTGTTCGCCACGTTCCTCGACGAGACCATGAGCTACTCGTCGGCGCTGTTCGACGAGAGCGGCGACGACCGCGAGCTCGTGGCGGGTCAGCTCCGCAAGATCGACGGCGTCCTCGACTACGCCGGTGTCCGCGAGGGCAGCCGCGTGCTGGAGATCGGCACGGGCTGGGGCGCGCTCGCCGTGCGGGCCGCGCAGCGCGGCGCGACCGTGACGTCCCTGACGATCTCCGCCGAGCAGCGCAAGCTCGCGCAGCAGCGGGTCGCCGAGGCCGGGCTGTCCGACCGCGTCGAGATCCACCTGCGCGACTACCGCGAGGAGCACGGGAAGTACGACGCCGTGGTCAGCGTGGAGATGATCGAGGCCGTCGGGGCGGAGTACTGGCCGACGTACTTCGGCGTGCTCGACCGCGTCCTCGTGCCCGGCGGCCGGGTGGGCCTCCAGGCGATCACGATGCCGCACGACCGGATGCTGGCCAGCGCGCGCAGCTACACGTGGATCCACAAGTACGTGTTCCCCGGCGGCCTGATCCCGTCCGTCCAGGCGATCGACAAGACCGTGCGCGAGCACACCGGCCTGCGCGAGGTCTCGTCCCGAGCGTTCGGCCTGGACTACGCCGAGACCCTGCGGCAGTGGCGCGAGACCTTCCTGACCAGGTGGAACGACGTCAGCGGCTTCGGTTTCGACGAGACGTTCAAGCGGATGTGGGAGTTCTACCTCGCGTACTCCGAGGCGGGCTTCCGGGTCGGCTACCTCGACGTGCGGCAGTTCGCGTACGTGAAAGCCTGACGCGTTAGTCCGTTCGGTCGACGTGTGCCCCCGACCGGGTGCTCGTGAGGCCTTTCGGCCCATCTTCGTGGTCAGCTTGAAGAGAGCGGTATCAGCGGCACGACTGGGGACTCCTCTCTCCTGTGAGCCGGGCAATGCCGGGACGCTTGTTGCGAGGAGGTCGCCGGATGGTCCATCCATCGCCTGTGCGCGCCGATGTCGGGTTCGGCATCGGCACGGACGGCGACGAAGCCCCGGTCGGTCGGCCCCACGTCCGGTTGATCACGGGGTCCGCCGCCCCCGTAGTGAGCACCCAATGGCTCGTCGAGGCTGAACTGGTCGACATCGTCGACCAGGCCCTCGCGGGCAACCGCCGTGCCGTCGAGCAGCTGCTGGCCCGCATCCAGCCGCTCGTCCTGCGCTACTGCCGCGCCCGCGTGGGCAGTCGGGAGCGCACCCTGGTGTCCGCGGACGACATCGCCCAGGAAGTGTGCCTGGCCGTCGTCTCGGCGCTCTCGAAGTACCGCTACGAGCCCGGCTCGTTCCTGGCGTTCGTCTACGGCATCGCGGCCCACAAGGTCGCCGACGCCCGCCGCCGCGCCGTCCGCAGCCGGTCCGAGGTCGTCCCGGAGCTGCCGGACTGCCCGACCCTCGAAGCGGGGCCGGAGCAGCGCGCCATGAACGGCGAGACCCTCGAGACCGTCGTGCAACTCCTGCACCGCCTCCCGGACCGCCAGCGCGAGATCCTCGTGCTCCGCGTCGCCGTCGGCCTGACCGCCGAGGAGACCGCCAACGCCGTCGGCTCGACTCCCGGCGCGGTCCGCGTCGCCCAGCACCGGGCTCTCGCCCGTTTGCGCGAGATGTTGGCGTCGGTGGACGGCTGATCCACCGACGGCCGGCATCGTATGGGGATGACGACCGCCGAACCGCCCGCCTTCGACGTGCTGTTGTCGGGCACGGTGTTCCTGGACATCATCTTCACCGGCCTGCCCCGCCCGCCCGCCGCGGGCACGGAGGTCTGGGCCGAAGGCCTGGGCTCGTGCCCCGGCGGCATCGCCAACCTCGCGGTCGCGTTGAGCAGGCTCCAACTGCGCACCGCGCTGGCGGCCGCCTTCGGCGAGGACGTCTACGGCGACTTCTGCTGGGAAACCCTCGCCGAGCAGGAAGGCGTGGACCTCACGTACTGCCGCCGCTTCTACGGCTGGCACTCCCCGGTCACGGTCTCCATGGCGATGGAGAACGACCGCAGCATGGTCACCCACGGCCACCGCCCACCCATCTCGGCGGATCAGCTGTTGGCGACCCCACCGTCCACAAGGGCGGCGTTCGTCCACATCCAACCGGAAGAGGAGTCCTGGGTGTCCCGCGCGAAAGCGCAGGGAGCACTCCTCTTCGCCGACATCGGCTGGGACCGCACAGAGGTCTGGGCCCCGTCCCTCCTCAAACGCCTGAACGGCTACGACTTCTTCCTCCCGAACGACAAAGAAGCAATGCACTACACCAGACAGGACACAGCGGAAGCGGCAGCCGTGGCCCTGTCCGAATACGTCCCGGTGGTGGTCGTGACGAGGGGAGGGGGCGGCGCATTCGCCTACGACGCCGCAACAGGCGAAAAAGCAGATGTCCCCGGCCTCAACGTGGCCCCCTTGGATTCGACCGGGGCAGGCGACGTGTTCGGCGCGGGCTTCGTACTGGGCACCCTGGCAGGCTGGCCACTGGACCACCGAGTCAGATTCGCAAACCTTTGCGCGGCCCTCTCGGTACAACACTTCGGCGGCTCCCTCTCAGCACCGGGCTGGGGCGACATCGCAGCCTGGTGGCGCACAGTGGGGAAGAGGGAAGAAGGCGACCTCCGTGCGTATGGCTTCCTCGACGACCTACTGCCGGGTCACGCCAACGCCGAAGTCAGACGAGCCAGCGCCACCATCCGCCTCCACGGCCCACACTAAAAGATAATTTAGACAAAGAGGGAGGGCGCGGGGGGAGGACGCCAGCCACGTGGAACCCATGGGTCGCCGGATAACCCATGGGGGATGGAGCTAGCTACCTAGCGGCCAAGTAAGTCGGAACCGGCGCCAGGCTTGGTGACCACAACGGGACTGGCGCCAGCTTTGGCGACCACGCTGGGGCTGGCGGGCGCAGGCCACGGAACGTGGCCGATTTGACATGGGGATTTTGGCCTTAAACTTGTGGATCGGGCAGGGCTTTGGGGCACTGCCTTTTGG
>NZ_JBHYHC010000133.1:0-25318 GCF_042738955.1 Umezawaea sp. NPDC059074 | reverse complement strand
TCTCGCCCCAGACCCCAAGGCAGGGCGGGCTTCGCCCCCCTGCACCCCCCTCTGTGTGTCGCCTTCCAGCGGGGTTGGGTCAGCTCTTTGGGTTTTGGTCGTGGTTGTTTTTGGCAATGGTGAAGTTGATTCGGGCCATGGCCTGGTCGTCGTGGGTTTTGTGTCTTGGCCAGCGGGTTTTGCTGGAATCGGCTTCTTCTGCTGAGCGGATTTGGTCGAGAACCGCTTCTGGGCCTGTTGTGGTGATGAGGTCTAGGACGGATTGCCAGTCCTTGAAGATTTGGTAGTCGTCGATGCCGCAGGAGACGCCGTCGGTGGCCATGATCACATTTTCTACCTCGGACCTGGGGAAAGTGGCCTGTACCGCCTGGTGGCCTGCCTCGGGGACCGCCTCGGCTACCCAGTAGCCGTCCTTGCGGTTGGTGAGGTCTGCCAGGGGGCGGGTGATGGGGCGCAGGTTGGCGAGGCGTGTGTCGGCGATCACCTTTGGTTCTGGGGTGAAGACGATGACTGGGCTGTCGGCCAGGACTAGGGCGTCGATCGTGTTTTGGGTCCAGCGGGTGATGGCGACTGTGCAGGCTGGGGAGTCTCCGGGGATCAAGGTGTGGCGCTTGGTGATGGTGGCTATTGCCGTGGCTAGTAGGTCGCCCAAAGTGCCTGGTTGGGTGAGCAGTGTCTTTAGTTCTGCTCCGAGGGTGTCTGCGTACCAGGCGCCGTTGCGGGTTGGGGGTCTGGTGGAGGTGACGCCGTCCAAGAGGATGACGGCGTTCGGGAGTACGAAGATTCGGTCCTCGCTTGGGCGGCCTGGGGCGGCGCGTTCGGCGGTTTCGATCACCGGTTCACCGTAGGCGTCAACTGTGGTTGACAAACGGGGTGTGTCAACCTACGTTGACGGTATGACGAAGGCTACGGAGTTGGCCTCGGCTGCGGGTGATCAGGATCCGAAGGTCGGGTTGCGGGCCGTGAGTGCGTTGCGGCGGTTGTTGGAGCAGCTCGAGGCCGTTCAGGTGCGGAACGCCCGTGTGCGGGGTTGGTCTTGGCAGGAGATCGCGGCCGAGCTGGGGGTCACCCGGCAGGCCGTGCACAAGAAGCACGGAGGGCGGGGCTGATGGTCGGGGAGCGGTTCACGCGGGACGCGCGGCGGGTGGTGACCGGCGCTGTGGAGCAGGCGCAGCGGGAGTCGGCGGACGAGGTGCGGCCGGAGCACCTGGTGGTGGGGTTGTTGGACTCGCCGGTGCTGGCCGGGTTCGAGTTGTCGCGGGACGAGGTCGTGGCGGCGCTCGCCGCCGTGCGGCGCAAGGGCGGCCTGAGCGAGGCCGACACGGAGGCGTTGCGGGGGCTGGGGATCGACGTCGACCAGATCGTGGACAGCGTCGAGCAGTCGTTGGGAGAAGGGGCGCTCGCGACGATGACGACGAGGAAGAAGCGGTGGCTGTTCGGTGGCCACCTGCCGTTCTCGGCCGACGCGAAGCAGGTGCTGGTGCGGAGCCTCGCCGAGGCGAAGGACCTGGGGCACAACTACCTCGGCGACGAGCACCTCGTGCTCGCGCTGCTGGCGGGCGGAGGTGTCGTCGCCGAGGTGCTCGGGTCCAGGGGTGTGACCTACGTGGAGGTCAGGAAGCAGGTCGTGGGCTGACCTCGGTCCAGGTCAGCCTCGGCAGGAACGCCTGGGTGAGCGGGCCGATCGCCAGGGCGTAGAGGACGGTGCCGATGCCGAGGGTGCCGCCCAGCAGCCAGCCGCCCGCCAGCACGGCCACCTCGATGACCGTGCGCACGAGCCGCAGCGACGTGCCGGTGCGGGCGCAGAAACCGGTGGTCAGGCCGTCGCGGGGGCCGGGGCCCAGGCGGGCGCCGATGTAGATGGCGGCGGCCAGGGCGTTGAGGACGATGCCCGACGTCAGCAGCAGGATCCGGGGGAGCAGGTCCGTCGGCGTCGGCAGGAACGCGAGGGTGGCGTCGACCGCCACGCCGATCAGGACGACGTTGAGCACCGTCCCCACGCCTGGCCGTTGTCTGAGCGGGATCCAGCAGAGCAGGACCAGCGCGCCGACGATGACCGTGATCGTGCCGAAGCTGAGGCCGGTGCGCTTGGTCAGGCCCTCGTGCAGGACGTCCCACGGCGCCAGGCCGAGCCCGCCGCGGATCTGGAGCGCCATCGACGTGCCGTAGAGCCACAGCCCGATGGCGAGCTGGGGCAGGCGTCGGCCGGGGGCCACCGTGAGCGGTGCGGACGTGAGCGCGGCGAGACGAGGGGAAGCCATGTGGCCATCCTGCGGCGTGATTGGCCTTGTATTCCAGGGCCAATCATCAATAATTGGCCTCATGGACCAGGGAATCCCGCTAGGTGGACGCGTATCCGGGCAGCGGTTGGCCCGGCTGTTGGGGGACTGGCGGCGGCGGGGCGCTCGGCAGGGGGCCGCCGACCTGGCCGCGCGCGTCCGGATGCTGGTCCTGGACGGCCAACTGCCCGCGGGCACGCGGCTGCCCGCGGAGCGGGAGATCGCCGACGCGCTGCCGGTGAGCCGGACGATGGTCACGGCGGCGCTGGACCAGCTCCGTGAGGAAGGGGTCGTGGCCAGCAGGCGCGGCGCCGGGTCGTGGATCACGCTGCCCACCGGCGTGCTCGGCAGGCCGCTGGACCTCCCGTCCGCGAGCCGGGCCGTGATCGACCTGGCCCGCGCCGCCCCACCCGCCGTGCCGAGCCTGGCCGCGGCCATGGACGCGGTGCGGCTGCGGATGCCCGAGCACCTCGCGGGCCACGGCTACCACGAGCACGGCGTGCCGGAGCTGCGGAGACTCCTCGCCGAGCGGTACACCGCACGGGGCCTGCCGACCTCGCCGGACCAGATCGTCATCACCAGCGGCGCGCAGCACGCGCTCGCGCTGGCGTTGCGGCTGTTCACCGGGCCCGGTGACCGGGTGCTGGTCGAGCAGCCCAGCTACCCCAACGCGCTGGACGCCATCCGGTCGATGTCCGCGATCCCGGTCCCCGTGCCGCTCGCGCCGGACGGGTGGGACCTCGCCGGGATCGCGGCGGCGCTGCGGCAGGCCGCCCCGCGGGTCGCGTACCTGGTGCTCGACTTCCAGAACCCCACCGGTCTCCGCCTGGACGCCCAGGGCCGGACCCGGCTCGGGGAACTGCTGCGCCGGGCCCGAACGCCCGCGATCATCGACGAGACCCTCGTCGACCTGGACCTGGACGGCGACCCGGCCGACGCCCCACCGCCGATGGCCGCGTTCGCCGACGAGCTGGTCGTCACGCTCGGGTCGGCGAGCAAGTCGCACTGGGGCGGCATGCGGATCGGGTGGATCCGCGCGCGGCCGGACGTCGTGCACCGGCTGGTTTCGACGCGGACCTCGATCGACCTCGGCACGGCGGTGTTCGAGCAGCTGCTGATGGCCGAGCTGCTGGTCGACCCGGAGCCCGCGCTGCGCGAGCGGCGGGCCGAACTGGCGGCGCAGCGGGAGGTGCTGATCGACAGCCTGGCCGAGCACTGCCCGCGGTGGACGTTCCGGCGGCCCGCGGGCGGCCTCGGCCTGTGGTGCGAGCTCGACGCCCCGGTCAGCACGCAGATCGCGGTCGTGGCGCAGAGCCACGGGATCCGGTTGGCGCCGGGCGGCCGGTTCGCGGCGCAGGGAGGGCTGGAGCGGTGGCTGCGACTGCCCTACTCGCTGCCCGCCGACGTCCTGCGCGAAGCGGCGCGGCGGCTGGGATCGGTGGCCTCGCTGGTCGCGGGATCCGCGACGGCGATGGACGGCGACCTGGCCGTTCCGGTGGCCTGACCTGGAGGTCCTGGTCCCCGCCGCGCTGGCGGCGGGGACCGGACGGCGCCTGCCACCCGACTCCTCCGGCACAGCCCCTCGGTGTGCCGGGTACGTCGGTGGAGGAGGTTCCCGTGGACCTGCGGCGGGGACGTTCGGGGCGGAACGTCCCCCGCCGCAGGTTCCGGGGTGAGGCCCTGGTGTCGCGGGGCAGTGCGGCACCTGGGCCATACCCGACCTGCTGGGGCGCGGTCGGCAGGTCGGGAAGCCTGGGTGGGCGTGCGGCGGCCGCGGCGCGAACGCCGAGGACACGCACAGCCGGGGTGCAACGGGGAGGGATACGAGGCCACGCGACCGGGAGAACCACTGGTCAACGGGCATGCTCAGGGCACAGTCGTGCCCTGGTCAGTCTGGTGGGGAACTCGGCAGGCCTTGGACGCTGCCGAACAGCCGCCCGTCGTCGCGCCGCTCGACCGTCCACGGGGACGGCTGGTGCGGAGCGGACTGGGAGGTCGTCACGGTGACGCCGCCACGGGCGCCACCGGAGGTGTCGTGGGCGCTCGACGACGCCGTGGGCGCGGTCGGGGCCGGAGCGGGCTGGGGCGCGGGGGCGGGCGCGGCGGGCCGCGGCGTCTCCCACTCCAGGCCGCTCGCTGGCGCGGTCTCCGGGACCTCGACCACCGGGGCGGTCACGTGGAGCGCCGGGATCGTCCACTGCGGAGCGGCGGGAACGGCGGCCGGGACGACCACCTCCGCCACGACGGGGACGACCACCTCGACCGGTGCCGGCACGGGGGCGGGGGTGGCGGCGAGCTTCGCGGCCGCCTTGGCGGTCACCTTCGCCGTGTACAGCTCCTCGGGCATCTCGTTCGAGATCGTCCCCGAGCGCTCGGTGCTGTTGGAGATGAGGCCGCCGGAGTAGACCGGCGACACGTCGAGGAACTGCTCCTCGGCCTCGGGTTCCTCGGCGACGTCCTCGTCCTCGTGGTGCGCGGGACCGCGGGTCGCGTCGAGGAAGGAGAGGTCGACGGGCGCGGCGGCCACCGCCGTGGTCCAGTGCTCGCTGATGGCCAGCGCGTCGACCCGCTGGTCCTCGAAGGACTCGAAGGACTCGAAGAAATCGGGTGACCCGAACGACTCGAACGGGGTCCGGTGCTCGCCAACGGCGCTGTGCACGATGTCCACCACGGACGGCGTGTCCGGCACGGGGTCGCCAGGGCTCGCGGTCGCGACCGCGCCGCCGATCAACCACGCCGCCGCCGTGAGCCCGCCGACGGCGAGAGCCCGCACCAGCAGAGATCCGGTGCTGCGCACCGCATCTGCTCCTGCCACGGAAATCACCACCGTTCCGGGTCACCGCGAGCACAGCCGGTTGTGGGGGCTGACGTTGTGCTATGTCTAGCACTGGTGACGCCGTTTTCGAACGTTATCGGGCGGAACCACTCGGAAGGGCGGCCCGGTGCGGCTGTCCGGGTAGTCGCTCCGCCGGGTGAACACTTTCCGTCGCCGTTCACGAGTTCGGGTGATGACCCCCGACGTCCGCTGTGGACAGTCCCGGATGTCGGCGATGGTGTCCACCGTGGACTACGAATCGACGGGAAGTGCGCAGGTCACCTCGCTCGCCGAACTGGTGTCGGGGTGGCGGTCGGAACGGCCGGACCTCGTCCTGCACGACCCCGGCGGGGAGCAGGAGTGCTTGGTCCGTTCGGGCGAACTGGTGGTCTTCCCGGACGAACTGCCACGCGCGGTGGCCCGGCTCGGTCGCTGGATCGAGCACGTGGAGGAGCCCGCTGACCTGCGCGTGGCCCGGATCCGGCTGCGGCCGAACGAGCGCGGGCAGTGCGTCCGCATCGCGCAGGACCACGGGTACACGCCCAACCACGTCCACGTCGGCAGCCCGATCATGATCGGCACCGCGCTGCCCCTGCCGTCCGAGGCCGCGCCGCCGGAGCCGCCCCGGAACGAGCGGTGGGACGTGACCGCCGCGGTCCTCGACACCGGCCTCGACCCGCACCCGTGGTTCGCGGGCAGGCAGTGGTTCGGCGAGTGGGGCCGGTCGCCCGAGGTGCTGGACGCCGACGGCCGCGGTGGCCAGGACCGCTTGGCCGGGCACGGCACGTTCGTCGCGGGGGTGCTCCTCCAGCACGCGCCGGGCGTGGTCGTCCGGCACGACCGCGTGCTGTCCTCGCTGGGCCTGACCGACGACGTCACCGTGGCCGCGGGGCTGCGCCGGATCCGCCGCCGGTCCGCCGACCGCGGCGAACGCCTGCACGTCGTGGTCCTCACCTCCGGCTGCCACACGGCGGACGACCGGTGCCCGCCGGTGCTGAAGAGCGAGGTCAGCGCGTTCCCGGACGTGGCGGTGGTCGCCGCGGCGGGCAACGGCGGCACGTCCCGCCCCAGCTGGCCCGCGGCGCTGCCCGAGGTGCTGGCGGTCGGCGCGGACGCCGACTTCTCCAACCACGGGCCGTGGGTGGACGCCGTCGCGCCGGGCGTGGACGTGGTCAGCAGCCACGTCCACCTCGGTCCGGCGGGCGGTCGGGACTACGGCTTCGCGAGGTGGAGTGGCACGTCGTTCGCCGCGCCACGGGTCGCCGCGCGTGTCGCGCGCCTGGTGCGCGAGGGCCGCACCCCGCGCGAGGCGGCGGCCGAGGCCGCCGCCGAGTTCAGCCCGCTCCGAAGCAGGTGAACGACCGGTCGTCGTGCTGGAGCTGGGCCGAGGCCAGCGCGGCGGCCGGTCCGAGTCCCGCGCGGAGTCCGGCGTGGACGGCCGCCATGAGCGCGGGCGTCCGGTCGTCGGGGACGGCGAGGGTGCTCGCGATCACCGCCCCGGTGCCGCGCCGGAGGAACGCGGGCGCCAGCCCGGAGTCGCAGGAGGACAGCACGACGATCCGCGGTGGATGGGACAGCCGGTCCAGGTCGTGCGCGTGCAAGTGGCCGTCGGCGAGTTGCACCGAGGAGAACAATCCTCGCCTGTGGCCATGTGCGGCGACGTGGACGACGTCCACCCCGTCCATCGCTCGCAGCGCGGCGTCCACTGTGGCCGCTCCACCGGTGAGCGTCGTGCCGCCGTGGGCGCGGTGGAGGGCGGCGATCTCGCGTCCCGCGTGAGCCAGGGCGGGTCCGGCGATCCACGCGCTCGTGTGGAGGGGGACCGGCGGCGGCGTCGACCCGAGGGAGACCGGGCGGCCCCGGTAGGACGGGAGGGCCGCCCACGGGAGGCCCGCCGGTGAACCGGTGATGGTGATCGGGCCCGTCCCGGTCGGCGGGAGCAGCGCGTCCAGTGCCTCGGCCGCCGTCCGGACGGCGTGCGGGCGGTCCGCCTCGATGGCCAGGCGCAGGGCGTGGACGTGGTGGTCGAGCCGGGGGACGCGGTGCAGGCGGTGCCTGCCGTCGACCGCGGTCACGGCCAGCAGGTGGCCGTCGTACGAGGTGAAGGCGAGCGTCGGGCCGGTGGCCGGGACGGTCGTCGTGGGAGTCGGGCGCGCGGTGAGCGTGAGGCGGCGGATCTCGCGTTCGAGGGTGATCACCCGGTCGTGATCGCCCTGGAGGCGGGCCAGACGCAGCTCGGCGGACCGCGTGGTCACGGGCGCGGGGCCGGGTGAGGTGGTCCGCGACCAGCGCAGGACGGACCTGGCGTCGCCCGCCGCGACGGCGTGGCCGAGGGCGATGGCCCGCAGTTCGGTGCCCGGCCACGTCGTCGGGTCCACCAGCGCCAGGCCCGCCCGGCAGGCGGCCGACGCCTGGCGGCGGGACTTGGCGCGGCGGGCGGTGTCGAGGTGGCCGAGCGCGCGCAACCGGGCCGTGCCGCGGCGGACGGCGAGCGGGTGGCCCGCCGCCAACCGGAGTTCGGCGGCGTCCTCCGGCCTGCCCAGGCGGTCGCACTCGGCGGCGACGCGGTGGACCCGTGGCCGCTCACCCAACGCCAGCCGCGCGCGCAGCGCCACGGACTTCGCCACCCAGCCGGGCACCCGGTCCGCGAGGGCTCGCGCTTCGCGGAAGTCGTTGTCCGCCAACGCACAGCGGGCGGCGAGCAGGACGGCGTCCGGGATGCGGGAGCCGCGGTCGCAGCGGTGGAGCAGCGCGAGCGCGGGGGTGAGGACCTCTCGGGCCTCCCGGACCAGCCCGGCCGCGAGCAGCGCCTGCGCCCGGTCGATCAACGCCTCCGGCCGGTGCACGGCGGTCAGCCCGTCGTGCGCGGCCTGCTCGTAGTGGCGCAGGGCGGTGGGCGGGTCGCCCGCGAGCATCGCCACGAAACCCTTGTTGTGCAAGCACATCGCGGCCCGGTCGGGTTCGCCGATGCTCAGCAGCGCCGTCCTGGCCGTGGTGAAGTCGGCGTCCGCCTCGGCCAGCCGGAGGGTGTACGCGCGGGCGATCCCCCGGCCGATCAGGGCGTTGGCCAGCCACCGGTGGTCGCCGTGACGGCGCAGGTCGCGGATCACGGCGGTCAGGTGGGCGATGGCGAGCCGCGGCTCGGCGTTCTGGCACAGGTACAGGCCGCGCAGGCACCGCGCGCGGGCGAGGTCGTTGCCGGTGAGGTGGGGGAAGGCCGCGTCCAGGTGCCGGGTGCTCGCCGCGGGGCGGCCGCGGTCCAGCTCGATCCACGCGAGCGCCAGGTGGAAGCGGGCCTTCTCCGCGCCGGTGCCGCGGGAAAGTCCTTGCCGCGCCAGCCTTCGCGCCTCCGGGAGGCGGCCGAGTTCCACTTGCCGCAGGCAGTCGGCGTGCAGGGTCACTGGACGAACCACCCCGTCGTCAGGTCCGGCAGACCGGGCTGCCGCACCACGAACCGGAGCGGCCCCGGCGGAACGAGGTCCGCGCGAAACCAGCCGATGTGGTCGAGGTCGGCGACGTGGTCGCCGCTCGGCCACGAGACCAGCACCGAGCCGCCGCGCGGCGGGTGGACCAGCCCCAACGCCCGGACGCCCAGCCCGTCGACGGTGTCCAGCCGCAGGTCCACGGTGGTGGTCCCGGCGGCGAAGCGGAGGGTGCGCGACCCGCCCGCGCCGCGCTTGCCCGCCGGGACGGCGACGGCGGAGTCGGTGGTCCACGCGAGCGGCACGAACGCCGTGGGCGGCCGGAACCCGGCGGCTTCGGCCAGGTGCGGGGGAACGGGGTCGACCTGGTCGAGCACGGCCGCCAGTTCGTCGAGGAGGTCGCGGTCCGGGGTCACACCGACACCTCCGCTTCGACCCGGCGGCGGAGCACGGCCAGGCAGCGGCTGCGGGTCGACCCGAGGTTGCCGACCGGCACCCCGACCGCGCCCGCCACGTCCTGGTAGCTCAGGCCCGGCGCGTACGCCACCAGCCGGAGGATCTCGCGGCACTGGTCGGTGAGCGTGCCGAACGCCCGCCACAGCCGGACGGCCCGCTCGCTGTCGAGCACCAGCTCCTCCGGGCCGGGGTAGTCCGCCTCGGGCGGTCCCCACAGGTCGACCGGCAGCTCACGCCCGCGCACCTTCCGCACCCGCAGCGCCTCGTTGCGGGCCGTGGTGATGAGCCACCCGGACAGCTTCGCGGGCTCCCGGATCCGGTGCAGGCTCTCGGACAGCGTGAGCCACGTGTACTGGCAGACGTCCGCCGCGTCGGCCTCCCGCAGACCGGCGGTCCTGGCCGCCGACCACAGGAGCGGCAGGTGCCGACGAACGATCTCCCGCCAGGCGTCCTGGTCGTGGAGCCGGGCCCGGACCACCAGCTCGGCGTTCGTGAGTTCTTCCATGATCACTTGGAAGACCGGTGGTCCGGTTCGGCTCCCGCACTAGCCCGATCGTGTGATCATCCGGCCAGCTTGCGCAGCCGGAGCAGCGCCTCGTCCAGCACCTCGTCCTTCTTGCAGAACGCGAAGCGGACCAGGTGCTGCCAGTCCTCCGGGTGGTCGGTGAACACCTGCACCGGCACGCCCGCGACGCCGATCCTCTCCGGCAGGGCCCGGCACAGCTCGGCGCCGTCGGTGAACCCGAGCGGGCGCACGTCGGCCGTGATGAAGTACGTGCCCTCGCTGGGCCGCACCGCGAACCCGGCCTCGGCGAGCCCCTCGGACAGCCGGGAGCGCTTGGCGGCCAGCGACGAGCGCAGCCCCTCCACCCACTCCAGCTCGTGGGTCAGCGCGTGCGCCACGGCGGGCTGGAACGGGGCCCCGCCGACGAACGTGATGAACTGCTTCGCGGCCTTGATCGCCGACACCAGCGGGGCGGGCGCGCACACCCAGCCGATCTTCCAGCCGGTGCAGTTGAACGTCTTGCCCGCGCTGGAGATCGTCACGGTCCGCTCGGCCATCCCCGGCAGCGTGGCCAGCGGCACGTGCTCGTGCGCGTCGAACACCAGGTGCTCGTACACCTCGTCGGTGATCGCGATCAGGTCGTGCTCCACGCACAGCGCGGCGACCGCTTCCAGTTCCGCGCGGGTGAAGACCGTGCCGGTCGGGTTGTGCGGCGTGTTCACCAGCACCGCGCGGGTGCGTGGCCCGATGGCCGCCCGCAGCCCCTCCACGTCCAGGTCGAACCGCCCGGTCACCGGGTCCTCGACGAGCCCGACCACGCGCCGGGTCGCCCCCGCCATCGCCACCGAGGCGGCGTACGAGTCGTAGTACGGCTCGAACAGCACGACCTCGTCGCCGGGCTCCACCAGCGCCAGCAACGACGCCGCGATCGCCTCCGTCGCACCCACCGTGACCAGCACTTCGGTGTCCGGGTCGTACGACGTCCCGTACCGCGTCCGGTGCGCCGCGACGGCCTCCCGCAGCACCGGCATGCCGGGTCCCGGCGGGTACTGGTTGAGGCCTCCGTCGATGGCGGCCTTGGCCGCGTCGAGCATCGAGGCGGGCCCGTCGGTGTCGGGAAATCCCTGGCCGAGGTTCACCGCCCCGGTGCGCTGGGCGAGCGCCGTCATCTCCGCGAAGATCGTCGAGGTGAACGGCCGCAATCTGGGGACTAGCGCTGGTACCCGCACAACGTCGAATCTTCACGGACAATGGCGTCGTGGAGCAACTGACGGCAGCCGACCAGGTCAAGCGGCGCGACCTGCGCCGGATGAAACTCGTCGCGACGGGGTTCTTCGCCGCCGCGACGGTGATCTTCCTCATCGCGCTGTTCCTGGAGCGTGACGGGGACGCGTGGAGCTACGTGCGAGCCGCCGCCGAAGCGGGCATGGTCGGCGCGCTCGCCGACTGGTTCGCCGTGACGGCGCTGTTCCGGCGGCCGTTGGGCCTGCCGATCCCGCACACGGCGATCATCCCGACCCGCAAGGACAGCTTCGGCGACGCCCTCGGCGACTTCGTGGGCACGAACTTCCTGGCCGAGGACGTGGTGCGGGACAAGCTGCGGCGGGTCGGCATCAGCCGCCGGGTCGGCGAGTGGCTGGCGCAGCCGGTCAACGCCGAGCGGGTCACGTCCGAGGTGGCGAACATCGTCAAGGGCGCGGTCACGGTGCTGCGCGACGAGGACGTGCAGGCGGTGATCGACCAGGGGATCGTGCGGCGGCTCGTGGAGAAGCCGTGGGGTCCGCCGCTGGGCAAGCTGCTCGGGCAGGTGCTGACCGACGGCGCGCACCACAAGTTCGTGGACCTGGTGATCGACCGGACCTACGACTGGGTGGCCAACAACCACGACAAGGTGCTCCAGGTGGTGTCCGAGCGGGCGCCGACGTGGTCGCCGAAGTTCGTGGACACGCTGCTGGGCGACAAGGCGTACACGGAGCTGCTGAACTTCGCGTGGGCCGTGAAGACCGACCTCAACCACCCCATGCGGCTGGCGCTCGACCAGTTCATGATCGAGTTCTCGCACGACCTCCAGCACGACCCGGCCACGATGGAACGCGCCGAGCTGGTCAAGACGCAGCTCGTCGAGCACCCGGACGTGCAGCACTTCATCGGGTCCGCGTGGGGTGCGGCGAAGAAGATGCTGCTCGACGCGGCCGAGGACCCGTCGAGCGAGCTGCGCAAGCGGGTGCGCGAGGGCCTGCTGTCGTTCGGGCAGCGGATGGTCGACGACGACGCCATGCGCGAGAAGGTCGACGGCTGGCTGGAGGGCGCGGCGGCGTACGTCGTGACGAACTACCGCGCCGAGATCACCACGCTGATCACCGACACGGTCGAGCGCTGGGACGCCGAGGAGACCTCGCGCAAGATCGAGCTCCAGGTCGGCCGAGACCTGCAGTTCATCCGCATCAACGGCACGGTGGTGGGTGCGCTCGCCGGCCTGGCCATCTACACCATCGGCCAGCTCGTCACCTAGGAGGCGCTGAGGGCTCTGGTGCGTTCGCGCCAGAGCCGCGCCTTCTCCCGGTTGCCGCACACCTGCATCGAGCACCACGTGCGCGAACGGTTGCGGGAGCGGTCGAAGAACGCCGCCTGGCAGCTGTCCGCCTGGCAGATCTTGAACCGCTCCCACGAGCCCAGCAGGGCGACCCGCGCGGCGGAGGCGAGGACGGCGCCGAGCGCGTCGGTCGTCGCGATCATCGGCACGCCCTCGCTCAGCTCGATCCGGACGGTGCCGGAGAACGACTTCGCCGAGCCGCGTTCACCGAGTGCCGACCGGAGCGCGCCGCGGGCCGAACGGACCTTCGCGAGGTCCCCCACGTGGCCCAGTCCTCGTTCGGTGACCCACGCCCGCCACGAGGCCGCGCCGTCCAACACGTCGGTGCCGAGTTCGAGGTCTCGGGTGTTGAGGAAAGCGAGCAGCAGTTCCACATCGTGTTCCGCATCGCCGGCTCGACCCTGCGCGAAAGTCGCGTGATCCCAGCCGGCTGCCAGACCAGTCACCTCTCCACTGTAGCCGGCAACCCGGTTGCGATGTGGTGATCTAACCGGCAACCTGCATTAGCCAGTTAGACCGTGCCGCCGATCAGGTGAGGTGCCGCTCATGCCCGCTCCCGTTGTCCGCTTCGGTTCCGTCGTCCTCGACTGCCCCGACACCCGCGTGCTCGCCGACTTCTACGCCCGGCTGCTCGGCTGGCCGCCGGACGCCGAGCCGACCGACGGGTGGGCCACCCTGACCCCGCCCGACGGCGGTGTGAAGATCGAGTTCCAGCACGCCGACGACTGGCGTCCGCCGACGTGGCCGGACCTGGAGGTGCAGCAGATGGCGCACCTCGACTTCCCGGTCGACGACCTGGAGGCGGCGCACGCGTGGGCGGTGGAGGTGGGTGCGGAGTTCGTCCGCGACAGCGGGTCCTTCCGCGTCTACCTGGACCCCGCGGGGCACCCGTTCTGCCTCTGCGCCTGCTGAACTATGAACCCTGTGTATACCTCGTGTGTATAGTCGCGGCCATGTCACTCGGACACGCCTTGCTGGGCCTGCTGGAACGCGGTCCCGGCCACGGTTACGACCTGAAGAAGGCCTACGACGACCAGTTCGGCCAAGACCGGCCGCTGCACTACGGGCAGGTCTACACGACGCTGTCCCGCCTGCTGCGCAACGGACTCGTGCAGGAGGCGGGCGTCGAGGCGGGCTCGGGGCCGGACCGCAAGCGCTACGCGATCACCGACGCGGGCGTGACGGACGTCGAGAAGTGGCTCGGCACCCCGGAGAAGCCCGAGCCGTACCTCCAGAACACGCTCTACACCAAGGTCGTGCTTGCGCTGCTGTCCGGCCGCGAGGCCGCGGACGTGCTGGACACGCAGCGCGCGGCGCACCTGAACGCGATGCGCGAGCTGACCCGCCGCAAGACCGACGGCGACCTCGCCGACCAGCTGATCTGCGACTACGCCCTGTTCCACCTGGAAGCCGACCTGCGCTGGCTCGAACTCACCACCGCGCGGCTCGACCAGCTCGCGAAGCGGGTCGGCCGATGACCCTGCTGTCCGCCACCGGCCTGCACAAGGCCTTCGGCCCGACCCCCGCGCTGGCGGGCGCGGGCATCACCGTCGACGCGGGCGAGATCGTCGCGATCATGGGCCCGTCCGGCTCCGGCAAGTCCACGCTGCTGCACTGCCTCGCGGGCATCCTCACGCCCGACGCGGGCACGGTGCTCTACCGCGACGTCGACCTCGGCTCGCTGCCCGACGCCAAGCGCAGCGAACTGCGCCGCACCGAGTTCGGGTTCGTGTTCCAGTTCGGGCAGCTCGTGCCGGAGCTGTCGTGCCTGGAGAACGTCGCCCTGCCGCTGCGCCTCGCCGGGATCAGGCGGCGGGACGCCGAGGCCCGCGCGACGGAGTGGCTGGAGAAGCTGGAGGTCGCGGAGGTCGCCGCGAAACGGCCGGGCGAGACGTCCGGCGGCCAGGGCCAGCGGGTCGCGGTCGCGCGGGCGTTGATCACCGGCCCGAAGGTGATCTTCGCCGACGAGCCGACCGGCGCGCTCGACTCGCTCAACGGCGAACGCGTGATGACCCTGTTCCTCGCCGCGGCCCGCGCGACCGACGCCGCCGTGGTGATCGTGACGCACGAGCCCCGCGTCGCCGCCTACGCCGACCGCGAGGTCGTCGTCCGCGACGGCCGTTCGCGCGCGGTGGAGCTCGCCGGGTGAAGGGCTGGGTGAACGACCTCGCGCTCGGCGTCCGCATCGCCCTCGGCAGCGGCCGGTCGTCGTGGCGGCGGCTCGCGCTGACCGGCGTCGGCGTCGGCCTCGGCATGGCGGTGCTGCTGGTCGGGGCCTCCATGCCGACCGCGTTCGCCGAGCGGCAGGCCCGCCAAGACCTGTCACGGGTGGTGCAGGAGGAGAAGCGGCCGCCGGGTGCCGAGGCGCTGTACCGGGTGTACGCCACCGAGCACTACCGCGGCGACGAGATCATGGGCAGCTACGTCTTCCCCGAGGGGCCGCGGGCACCGATCCCCCCTGGCCTGCAACGGATTCCGGGCGACGGGGAGATCGTGCTGTCGCCCGCGCTGGCCGACCTGCTCGCCTCGCCGGAGGGGGACCTGCTGCGGCCGAGGTTCCCGCAGGAGGTCGTCGGGACCATCGGCCAGGAGGGGTTGATCGGTCCGAACCACCTGCTGTTCATCGCGGGCGACTCGACCATCCCGCACACGGTGCTGACCGCGTACTACGGCTTCGGCACCTCGGCCGCCACCGTGAAGAACAGGACCGAACCCTGGTACTGGGTGCTCGGGCTGGTCGGCGCGGTCGTCTTGCTGCTGCCGGTGCTGGTGTTCGTCACGATCGGCACCCGGCTCGCCGGTCCGGAGCGCGAGCGGAGGCTGGCCGCGCTGCGGCTGCTCGGCGCGGGAACCTGGCAGGTGCGGCGGATCGCCACCGGCGACGCGCTGGCGGGCGCCGTGGCGGGGCTGGCGCTCGGCGCGGGTTTCTTCCTGGTCCTGCGGGCCTTCGTGGAGAGGCTCGAACTGTTCGGCGTCAGCATGTTCGCCAGCGACCTGACCCCGGACCCGGTGCTGGGCGGGCTCGTGGTGGTGGTCGTCCCGGTGCTGTCGGTCCTGACCGCGCTGGTCACCATGCGCGGCAGCGTGGTCGACCCGCTCGGCGTGGTGCGCCGGAGCGCGCCGGTCCGGCGGCGGCTGTGGTGGCGGGTCGTGCCGACCCTGGTCGGTGTCGGCCTGCTGGCCAGGCAGGCGGAGGCGTTCGTCCAGCGCCCCAGCACGCTGCACTCCGGGTCCGCGCTCGCCGCGCTCGCGTTGCTGCTGCTGGGGATCCCCCTGCTGCTGCCGTGGCTGGTCGAGCGGTCCATCGGACGGCTGCGAGGAGGCGCGCCCTCGTGGCAGATCGCCGTCCGCGGGCTCCAGCTCGACAGCGGCTCGGCCGCCAGGCTCGTCGGCGGCGTCGCCGTCGTGCTCGCGGGCGGCATCACGCTCCAGACCCTCATGATCGGCCAGGAGGCGACCGTCCTGGACCGCGCGAACTCGGCCGAGGACCGGAGCCACCTGGTCGTCTACCTGGAGGGGAACGCGAGCGAGCGCGGCGACGAACTCGCCGAGCGGCTCCGCGCCGCCATCGGGGTCACGTCGGCGGCGGCCGAGAAGTGGTTCACCGTGCGGAAGTCGGAGCAGGACACGTTCCAGGTGGCGGTCGCGTCGTGCGACTCGCTGCGCGTGCGCTTGCGGATCGACGGGTGCCAGGACGGGGACGCGTTCCGGGTCGTCGGCTCCGCGCCGATCGAGGTGCTGCCCGTGCCCGGTGACCGGGTCGAGCTGCTCGGGACCTCGACGCCCGTGCGGGTGGTGGGGGAGTGGACCGTCCCCGACATGCCCGCGGTCGAGTGGAAGGACACCGGCCAGGAGGTCTCGGGGATCCTCCTCACCCCCGCCGCAGCGCGGGGGGTGGGCGCGGTCGTCCGGTCGAGCGTGCTCATGGTGACCTTGGACCCTTCCTCGCCGGACGTGGTGGACCGCGCCCGTGCCGCGCTCGGGCCCATCGGGCGGCAGGAGTTCGCCCGGCAGTCCGGTCCACCCGACGTCGAGGGGCCCGCGGCGGAGTACCGGACCCTGCGGCGGCTGCTCCTCGCCGGGTCGCTGGTCGTGGTGGCGCTCGCGGGGGCGGGCCTGCTGGTGCTGGCGCTGGAACAGGTGCGCACGCGGCGGCGGCCGTTGGCGGTGCTCGCGGCCGGAGGGGTGCCGCGCAGCACGCTGGCGTGGTCATTGCTGTGGCAGAACGCCGTGCCGCTGGTGCTGGCGGTCGTCGTGGCCGTCGTGGTCGGGTCCGGGACGGGCCTGCTGGTCCAACGGGCGTCGCACACGCCGTTGACGCTGGACCTGGCCGGGATCGGGGTGCTGACCGCGGCGATCGTGGCCGTGGTGCTGCTGGTGACCGCGTGCACGCTGCCCGCGGTGCGGCGGGCTACCGGGGCGACGGGGCTGCGCGCGGAATGAGCTGGATCCGCCGGGGGAGCGGCTTGTCGGCGAGGCGGTCCTGCAGCAGCGCGTGGCGGAACTGGTAGCAGGCGCCCGCCTGGCGCAGGACGCCGAGCTTGCGGGCGTCGTCGAGGAACACCATCAGCTCCCACGGCAGGTTCATCCGCGCGGCCAGCCAGATCCGGGCCACGGTGAACCACCACCAGCGCAGGTGCAGCACCGACAGCGCGAACCCCAGCAGCAGACCGGACGACAGGCCGAGGCCGATCATGCCGGTCTGGTTCACGCCGAACACCATGGCCGCGGCCGCGCCGAACACCACTCCCAGCACCAGGGAGCCGGTCCACACCGCCACGCGGTCGCGCGCCATGGTCCACTGCGGGCTCGACGGGTGGGTCAGCTCGGCGGAGCTGGCGGTGGCGAACCGCAGCGCGGTCGCCACCGCCAGACCCAGCCCGACGACCAGCCCCGCGGACACCCCGTACAGGGCGCCGAACGCGAGCCCGGTCGCCGTGCCGATGGTCCCGCTCGTCACGACCAGGCTGCGCCACACGCCGAGCCGCGGTTTCGCGGTGCGGGCGCGGAACGTCCTGCTGGACGCCGTGAGCGCGGCGACGGCGACCACGGCCCCGGCGATCAGGCCGGTGAGCGGCGCGATCTTCGCCGTGCCCGCGTACGCCATCAGCCAGCCGACGCCGAACCCGCCGATCGAGCCGACCGCGAGCGCGCCGAGCAGCGCGAGCCACGCGTTGCCGACCGACCGCCGCAGGTCCCACCACGCCAGTTCGCGGACGCCCTGCTCGCGCATCTGCTGGGCGAGGAACCCCAGCCAGCGGCGGGCCTGGTCGCGCGGCCACGCCTGGCTCGCGTGGGCCTGGTAGGCCGCGTCGACGTTGGCGAACACCCGCTCCACCAGGCTGTCGACCAGGTGGTCCTCGATCGCCTTGTGGTCCGGGAACTTCACGCGGTCGAGCAGCTCCGACGGCTCGCCGATCCCCGTGCCGTAGACGGTGCTCGCCAACCACACCATCAGCGGCACCGACAGCACCTCGGCCAGGTGGCCGTGCGGCTCGTCGCGCAGGTGCACGAAGATCGGCTCCCAGCAGGCGGCCGTCGTCGGGTCGGCCCCGGCGCGCAGGTAGGCCGCGACCTCCTCCTGGTCCAGCGGGTGCAGTTCCAGCACGTCCGCCTCGGGCACCACGCCGACCCGCGAGATCGTGTCCACGTACTCGTCGATCCGGCAGGTGATCACCAGCGGCGACTTCTCCGGGAAGGCGCGGGTGATCCGCTCCATCGCCTCCGCGCGCCAGGCCTGCGGGATCTCGTCCAGCCCGTCCAGGACCGGGAACACCCGTCGTTGCTCGACGAGCAGGTCCGCGGTGTAGCTGCCGTACAGCTCGGTGTTGCGCAGCGCGGGGTGGTCCTCGTAGAGCCTGCGGGTCATCCACGTCCGCACGTCCTCGGTCGCGGGGTTCCACGTGGACAGGGGAAGCAGCACCGGCACGGGCCCGTCCACGTGTCGTTCCAGCAGGCCGATCGTGAGCAGCATCGCGACCGTGCTCTTGCCGCTGCCGGGCTCGCCGATCAGCACGATCCGGTGGTGCGACTGGCGTTCGAACGCGCCGACCACGCCGTCGCTGTGCCCCGAGGGCGCGTTCGGCCGGTCGCTGACGTCCAGCTCGGTGGCCGTCCAGTGCAGGTCGAGCAGGTCGCCGCGCTCGGTCAACTTGCGCGCCGTGCACTCCTCGGTCCACTGCAACCGCAGGGCGGTGGCGAGTGCTTTCGCGGCGGCGTCGAGGTTCTCCTCGGTCGCGAGGCCCGCGGCGCGGCGGCGGTGCAGCCACGGGTCCAGCACGGCGAGGAACACCAGGAAGACGACGGCCAGCCCACCCAGCCAGAGGTGCGGGTTCACCCCCGCTCCGGTGACGAACAGACCGATCAGCGTGAGCAGCGCGGCGAGGGCGCACCCCGTGAACACGGCCCGTTGGCGAAGTCTGGACACCCCGGCATCATGACTCACCCGTCACTCCAGGTGTCGACACGGGCACGCGGGTGTCATCTGTGTCGCCGCTGCGTACGCTCGTACTGTGATCTGTCCCAAGTGCCAGGACCTCATGCGGACCATCGACCGGGGCGGCGTCCACATCGAGCAGTGCGAGCGCTGCCGGGGCGTCTTCCTCGACGGCGGGGAGCTGGAGCAGATCCTCGAGGCCGAGCGCAGGCACTACGGGGACGGCCCTCCTCCGGCGCACATCCCGATGCCGCTGCCGCACGAGAACCCCGATCCCACAGCGGTTCCACCGCCGTCGCCCGCGCCGCCGTACGCGCCGCCCACCCACTCGTCGCAGCCCGCGGGCGTGCCGCCGCCGTACCAGCCGCCGCCCGGCACCCCACCGCCCGGCTACCGGCAGCCGGGTTACCAGCAGCCCGGCTACGGCTACCCGCCGCCCGGTTACTACCCGCCGCGCAGGCGGAGCTTCCTGGAGGAGTTGCTCGACTAGTGGTCCCGCAACGCCTGGCCCGACCGTCCGACGTGCCGCGCATCGGCGAGCTGATGCGGCAGTCGGTGGCCGAGCTGTTCCCGCTGTTCCACACCGCCGAGGAGACCGCCAGCGCGGCGGTCCACCTCACGGAGCCGGACACCGTGCTGGTCGACGACGGCACGTACTTCGTGCACGAGGTCGACGGCCGCGTGGTGGCGTGCGGCGGGTGGAGCAAGCGCGACAAGCTCTACACCGGCTCCGGCGCGCGACCCGGCGACAGCCGCCTGCTGGACCCGGCGACCGAGCCCGCCAGGGTGCGCGCGATGTTCGTGCACGCCGACTTCGCCCGCCGCGGCCTCGGTCGCGCGATCCTGACCTCGTGCGTCGAGGCGGCGGGCGCGGCGGGATTCCGGTCGCTCACGCTGATGGCCACGCTGCCCGGCGTGCCGCTCTACCGCGCGTTCGGCTTCCGGGAGGTGCGTCGCGCCGAGATCCCGTTGCCGGACGGGGTGGTGCTGGCGGCCGTGGCGATGGAGTTGGCGCTCTAGATCGGCCAGTCCAGGCCGCCGAGGCGGAACCGCTGGCCCTCCGCGTCGACGGTGAACCCGAAGCGCTCCCGTCGTGGCCTGCCCAGGGTGAGCCACTGCCGGTAGCCGTCCTCGACGAGCCGCCACAGCCTGCGCGGACCGCCCTGCTCCACGCGGGTCGACCCGCCGCGAGGCCGCAGCCGGGCCCACGACCCGTCGGCGTGCACGAGGTGCACGCGGTCGCGTTCCCCGTGCGACACCACGACGTCCGCGAGCACGAGACCCGCGAAGAACTCGAACGGGCTGCGCTGGTCGACCACGAGCCGCGGGTTCAGCGCGGTTCGCCCGCGGTCCTCCGCCTTCGCCTCGCGGGCCACCTCCAGCAGGTCGTTCGCCCAGCCTTGGGCGTGGGCGCGCAACGGCATGAACCGCCCGTCCTCCGGCAGCACCCGGCCCTCGCCGCCCCCTCGGCCGTCGGACACGAGCCGCACCAGGCCCGCGCCGATCGACCGGTTGAGGGTCGTCACGACCAGCGCGCCGGGCCTGGTCTGGGTGAGCCACGCGGTCGGGATCCGCGACACCGCGCACGTGCAGATCACCCGGTCGTAAGGCGCCCGGTCGGGGTGTCCCCGCTCACCGTCGCCCGCCACGCAGGTCGGCAGGAACCCCGCCGCCGCCAGGTGGTCGCGGGCCCGGCCGAGCACACCGGGATCGACGTCGACGGTGGTCACGTGGTCGTCGCCGAGCGCGTGGCACAGCAGCGCGGCGTTGTAGCCGGTGCCCGCGCCGATCTCCAGCACGTCGTGGCCGGGGCGCGCGTCGAGCACCTCCAGCATGATCGCCATGATCGTCGGCATGCTCGACGAGCACGTGGGTACCCCGTGGACGGCGCCGTCGTCGACAGCTCGCGGCCAGGCGTCGTCGTCGCCGTCGAGCTGGGTCACGCAGACCCGGTCGCGGTAGACGAGCGGGAGCCAGTCGGGGTCGTCGGCGTCGACCGGACCCCAGCGGCCGTCGGAGAGCTGGCGGAAGAACCGGGGCAGGAACGCGTGCCGCTCGACCTCGCGGAACGCCCGCGCCCAGCGCGGATCGCGGACCGCGCCCTCGGTCAGCAGGGCGTCGACGAGCTGGTCCCGCAGCGCCGCGGGGTCGTTCGCTGTCTGGTGCATGTGGGCTCCCACCTCGACATTACCGGGTGTGGTGGAGGCCACGGCCAGTTTGCTAGCAGCCCGCTTGCAACTGCTAGCACTCGCGCGTAACGTCGTTGTCAGAGCCGAACGGGAGGGAGACCCCAGATCATGGACAAGTCCATCGACAAGGCGGTCGCCGACCTCGGCCGGGACATCGGCGACTACATCAAGCAGCAGCGCAGCAACGCGAAGATCTCGTTGCGGGAGCTGTCGAAGCTCGCCGGTGTCTCCAACCCGTACCTCAGTCAGATCGAGCGGGGCCTGCGCAAACCCAGCGCGGAGATCCTGCAGCAGATCGCCAAGGGGCTGCGGATCTCGGCAGAGGCGCTCTACGTCGAAGCCGGGATCCTCCAGCAGCGAGAAGGCGGCGCGTTGGCCGACGCGATCGCCGTCGCACCAGAGCTCACCGAGCGGCAGAAGCAGGTGCTGCTCGACGTTTACGAGTCTTTCCGGCGGGAGAACGCCGCCAAGCAGTCGAAGTCCGATGTGGACGGTAGTCAACCCGAGGAGTGATCTCCATGCCGAACCTTCCCACCCAAGAAGAGCTGCGCAAGGCGGGCGAGCAGGCCGCTGCCGCCGCCCGCACCCCGCTGCTCGCCGCGCTCGGCGCCGGTGACCTGGCCACCAAGGCCGTCATCGAGGCCCTGAACAAGGCCAAGCACACGATCGACGAGCGCGCCGAGGCCGCGAAGACCGCGGTCGACGAGCTGCCCACCGAGCTGAGCGGCCTCCGCGAGAAGCTGGACCCGGCCGAGCTGCGCAAGCTGGTCGACGCCTACACGCAGTCCGCGCTGCACCTCTACACCTACCTGGCCGAGCAGGGCGAGGCGACGCTGGAGAAGTTCCGCTCGCAGCCGCAGGTCAAGAAGGCCACCGCCCAGGTCGAGGGTGTCGTGGACGCCGCGCAGAAGCGCGCCGAGTCCGCCGCCGCCGACGCCCGCGAACTCGCGGACGACGTCCTGGGCAAGGTCACCCGCCGCACCCGCTCGGTCGGCGAGAAGACCGCCGTCGCCATCGACGACGCCAGCGAGAAGCTCGCCGAGACGGTCGAGGAGGTCGGCGGCGAGGTGGCCCACGAGGTCCGCAGCACCGCCCGCAAGGCCGCGAACCGCACCGCCGCCGCCAAGCCCACCACGACGGCCACCAAGCCCACCGCCGTCAAGCCGACCACCACCCCCCGCACCACCACCCGCAAGTCCCCCACCAGCACCACCAAGTAACACCGGCAAGACCCCGAGCACCCCTCACCCACGTGAGGGGTGCTCGCGCATGTGCCAGTGGGGGCAACCGCTCGATCCGCCAGGGCTTGCCTGCCCAGGTGACTCCCGGCGGCCGAGCCGCCGTCTGCGGAGCAGCGGCCAATGTCACAGCTTGTCCCAACACGTACCCTGGAACCGTGTTGTTCTCGAGGGTGCCTCCGTTCAACCCCCTGTACTTGGATGCTTGGGTCCTCTACGGGGTGGGCTGGGCCGCGTTGGTCATGGGTGTGTACGCGTTCGCGCATGCCGTGACGCAGCGCGCGGATGCCTTCACGGCCGCTGAGCGGTTGACCAAGCCCGCGTGGCTCGGGATCACCGGTGGTGGTGCTTTCGTGTTGATGGTGTTCCAGCTCAGCAGCCCTGGTGGGATGTTCTGGCTGGCTGGTGTCGTCGCGGTGATGGTGTACGTGGTCGACGTCCGGCCGAAGCTGATCGAGATCCAGCGCGGTCCCCGCTGGTGAACCTGCTGCCCAGCGGTTTGCGCTGGCAGGCGTACGGCAGTGGCGAGCCGACGACGCTGATCGTGCACGGGCTCGGCGCTACCGCCGGTGAGGCCCGTATCCCCGCTTCCGGTCTTCCCGGCACCCGTGTCGTGGTGACGTTGCCGTCGCACAGCGGCGCGGCGGACGCCCCGGACGGCTACTGGACGTACCAGCGGGTGGCGCAGGACCTGTGGGCCGTGGCCCGCGAGGTGCACGCGACCCGTGCCATCGGGGTTTCACTCGGGGCGGGCGCGCTGGTGGCGTTGCTCGCGGCCCGGCCGGACGCGTTCGAGCGGGTCGCGTTGCTGCTGCCCGCCACCCTGGACCGGCCGCGCGGGCAGCAGACGGTGGAGGACCTGGTCAACGCGGTCGAACTGCCCGACGGTGTCGAGGCGGGCGAGTACCTGCACGCCCGCGCGTTGGCGTTCCGGCGACTGGACGCGGCCGTGGCGGCGCTGCCCGGTCAGGTGAGCGTCGCCGACCCGGCGGTGTTGGCGGACGTGACGGCTCCGGTGCTGGTCATCGCGGCCACGGACGACCCGCTGCACCCCGGTTCGGTCGCCGAGGCGACCGCCGCCGCGTTCCCGCACGGCAAGCTCGAGGTGTTCCCGTCGCGAACGCCGCTGGTCACGCACCGGCGCGAGGTGCGGGCGCTGCTGATCGACCTGGTCGGTGTGTGAGGCCAGGTCGTTCGGGTAACCGAAGGGCATGGCTGAACCGAAGAGGATCGCGTTCCTGGTGGCCGAAGAGGGCATCGAGCAGATCGAGCTGACCGACCCGTGGCAGCACGTCGAGAAGGCGGGCGGGGTGCCGCGGCTGCTCGCGCCGAAGCTCGGGACCGTGCAGGGGTACAACCACCTGACGCCCGCCGACACGTTCCAGGTGGACGTGCCGTTCTCCGAGGCCGTCGACAGCGACTACGACGCGCTGGTGATCCCCGGCGGCGTGGCCAACTCCGACGCGCTGCGGCTGGACGCCGACGCCGTGCGGATCGTGCAGGAGCACGTGGCGGCCGGGAAGCCCGTCGCCGCGATCTGCCACGGGCCGTGGCTGCTGGTCGAGGCGGACGTGGTGCGCGGCAAGATGCTGACGTCGTACCCGAGCCTCGCCACCGACATTCGCAACGCGGGCGGCAGCTGGGACGACCTGGAGGTCCAGGTGTGCGTGGCGAACGGGTGGACGCTGGTCACCAGCCGCAACCCCGGTGACCTGGAGGCGTTCAACACCTCGGCGCTGAAGGCGTTCGGGCTGGCCTGACCCGGCCGGGATCTGCAGCTCCCGGCGGGGATTGTTACAGCCTGGCCTGCGCGTACGCCGCGATGGCGTCGCGGACGTACTCCGCGAAACCCTCGGCGTGCGCGAACTGGACCTTGAAGTCCGGCGAGTCCACGTACAACTGGCCGAGGCCGGTGTACGACTCGCGGTTGGGGGTCCAGCTCAGGCAGATCCAGCGGTAGTGGCGGTCGGTCAGCTCCAGGGTTTCCTGAGCGTCGGCCGCCACGTTGTTGTCGAACAACGCCGCGTAGGCGGTGCTGATGTCCTGCCACTCGGCCATGAAGCGGTCCGCGGCGGCCTTGTCCCAGGTGCGCATCTTCGACCTGCTCTCGTCGATGTGCTCCTGAGCGCCCTCACCGAACCGCTCCACCAGCTCCTTCTCGTAGCGGGCTTGACGGTCGGCGTCGAAGCCGTCGAACAGCTCTTCCATCTTCACGGTGTCGCCTCCTTCCAGGTCCTCGATCGTCTTCGCCACGGTGGCGGCCAGCCTGGCCAAGCGCTCCTGCTCGGTCCGCAACCACTGCTCGTGGTTGCGGAGCACGTCGACGGTGCGGTGCCTGCCGTCGAGCACCTCCGCGACCGCGTCCAGCCCCAAGCCCAGATCCCTGAGCAGCAGGATCTGCTGCAAGCGCAGGACCTGGTCGCGTTCGTAGTACCGGTAGCCGTTGTCACCCGTCCACGCGGGCGGCAGCAGACCGATGGCGTCGTAGTGGCGCAGCGTCCGCGATGTCACCTTCGACATGCGGGCCACCTCGGCGATCGACCAGACCATGTGTTCCTCCCTGACCTGGATGACGGTAGATGTTGACGTAGCGTCAAGGTCAAGCGTCGGTGGCAGGATGGTTGAGGTGTGGACTATCGCCGGAAGTTTGACGCCTGTGCCTGTGCTTGACCGGATGGACCTGGTGGGGGGTCCGGTGGCGGAGGCGTTGCGATCGTTGGACCCGTCCGATGCGGCTCGGTGTGCCGTGGCGGAGATTGATGCTGCTCTGGCCGATACGGCGGAGTTTTGTGCCTTTTATGGGTCGCCGTTGTCTGCGTCTGCCAACTGTGTGGTGGTGGCTGGGCGGCGAGGGGATGTCACGCGGTACGCGGCTTGTTTGGTGCTCGCTACGCATCGGGTGGATGTGAACGGGGTTGTTCGGCGGCGGTTGGATGCTCGGCGGGCTTCGTTTGCGAGCATGGATGACGCTGTTTCGTTGACTGGGATGGAGTACGGGGGGATTACGCCGGTGGGGGTGCCGTTGGGGTGGCCGGTGTTGTTGTCTGCTGAGGTGGCTGTGGCTCCTGAGTTGGTTGTGGGGAGTGGGGTTCGGGGGAGCAAGTTGTTGGTGCCTGGGGATGTGTTGGCGAAGTTGCCTGGGGCGGAAGTTGTGGCTGATATGGCTCGGTTGGCTTGAGTTTTGGCTGGTCAGGGGTGGTGTGGGGTTTTTGTCGTACCCCTGGTCTAGCGTATGTGTCGGGGGGTTCTCGCTTTTGGGGGACGCTTGCGAGAGCTTGCGTTTGTGGCTAACCCCCGATTGCGCCAATTATCCCACCCTTTTTCGTCTTGTCAAGGCTGGAAAGACGCCTTGACAAGACGAAAAAGGGTGGGGGCGCAAAAAAAA
>NZ_JBHYHC010000132.1:0-25560 GCF_042738955.1 Umezawaea sp. NPDC059074 | reverse complement strand
CACCTTATTCGTATTCACGTTCCCACCAGGGTGACTACCGCGCGAGGCCGCGTCGGTAGGTCTGGTCACCATTTTTTCTAGCGGGGCGGGGACGAAGTCTCTGCCCCGCTAGAAAAAATCGGGGCACGAACTGCCGACTCCAGGCGGCCGAGCCGCCGTCTGCGGAGCAGCGGCAATGTCACAGCGCGTTCGGCCGCTTCTTCTGCCGTGCGGTGTAGTCCCTCATCCGCTGCGGATATCCCACGATGCCCGCGTCGTAAATGGGCATGCCCAATTTCCGGGCGAACTTCTTCGCCGCTTCCGTGCCGTCGACGCGTCGCCGGGTCCACTCGCCGTCGTGTGCGACCAGCACCACGGTGGTTTCCGTCACGGTGGTCTTGGGTTCGACGAAGGCTTCGACGCCGTGGCGGGCCGAGGCCCACTCCTCCAGGTGCCCGGTGTCGGTCGACGTCGCGGCGCGCAGCACTCCCGGCTTGGGCTTCCTGCGGAAACGATCTAAGAGCCCCACGGGGCCACCTCCTGAGAGACCTGTCCTCCCATGGTGCCGGCACCGGCGTGAAGCAGGTGGCAAATCGTCCGGAAGGGACACCCGATCGAGGCCCCGTCGCCGCTTGGTCCGAGCTAGTGACAAGATGACTTGAGTACCCGCGCGCACCCGCGCGGATGCAAGGCATGTTCACCACTGTCGAGGAGTTCGAAGTGACCGACACCTCCGCCGACCTCGTGATCCTCGGCGGCGGCTCAGGCGGCTACGCCTGCGCGTTCCGCGCGGCTGAGCTCGGTCTGTCCGTCGTCCTGGTCGAGAAGGACAAGCTCGGGGGGACCTGCCTGCACCGCGGCTGCATCCCGACGAAGGCTCTGCTGCACGCGGCCGAGGTCGCGGACAACGTCCGCGAGGGCGACCAGTTCGGCATCAAGAGCTCGCTCGAGGGCATCGACATCGCGGGCGTCAACTCGTACAAGGACGGGGTGATCAGCAAGCTCTACAAGGGTTTGCAGGGTCTCGCCAAGGCCAACAAGGTCACCTTGGTCGAGGGCGCGGGCACGTTCGTCGGCCCGAACACCGTCGTGGTGAACGGCGACCGCTACACCGGCAAGAACGTGGTCCTCGCGACCGGGTCGTACGCCAAGAGCCTGCCCGGTCTGGAGATCGGCGGCCGGGTCATCACCAGCGACCAGGCGTTGAACCTGGACTTCATCCCGGAGAAGGTCGTCGTCCTGGGCGGCGGCGTCATCGGGGTGGAGTTCGCCAGCGTGTGGCGTTCGTTCGGCGCCGAGGTGACCATCGTCGAGGCGCTGCCGCGACTGGTCCCGGCCGAGGACGACTACGCGTCCAAGCAGCTCGAGCGCGCGTTCCGCAAGCGCGGCATCAAGTTCAAGACCGGGGTCCGGTTCACCGGCGCGACGCAGTCCGACTCGGGTGTGTCGGTGTCGCTGGAGTCCGGTGACGTCCTCGAGGCCGACCTGCTGCTGGTGGCCGTCGGTCGCGGCCCGAACAGCGCGGGCCACGGCTACGAGGAGGCGGGCGTCAAGACCGAGCGCGGTTTCGTCCTCACCGACGAGCGCCTCCGCACCAACCTGCCGAACGTGTTCGCCGTCGGCGACATCGTGCCCGGCCTGCAGCTCGCGCACCGCGGCTTCCAGCAGGGCATCTTCGTCGCCGAGGAGATCGCGGGGCAGAACCCGAAGGTCATCGACGAGGCGGGCATCCCGCGCGTCACGTACTGCAAGCCCGAGGTCGCCTCGGTCGGTCTCTCCGAGGCCGCGGCCAAGGAGAAGTACGGCACGGTCGAGACCTTCATCTACGACCTGGCGGGCAACGGCAAGAGCCAGATCCTCAAGACCGCCGGTGGCGTCAAGCTCGTCAAGGCGCCCGACGGTCCGGTCGTCGGCATCACCCTCGTGGGCGAGCGCGTCGGCGAGCTGATCGGCGAGGCCCAGCTGATCTACAGCTGGGAGGCCTTCCCGGAGGACGTGGCTCCGCTGATCCACGCCCACCCGACCCAGACAGAAGCCCTCGGCGAGGCTTTCCTCGCCTTGGCCGGCAAGCCGCTGCACGTGCACGGCTGACCGTCGCAAACAAGTCAGCCGAACCTGCAACTCAAGCACGAGGAGTCAGCGAACGATGGCCTTCTCCGTCCAAATGCCCGCACTCGGCGAGAGCGTCACCGAGGGCACGGTCACCCGCTGGTTGAAGCAGGAGGGTGACCGGGTCGAGGTCGACGAGCCCTTGCTGGAGGTCTCGACCGACAAGGTCGACACCGAGATCCCGTCGCCCGCCGCCGGGGTCCTGCAGAAGATCGTCGCCCAGGAGGACGAGACCGTCGAGGTCGGCGCCGAACTGGCGGTGATCGGCGACGGTTCCGGTGGCGACGCGGCACCCGCTCCCGCTCAGGAAGCCCCTGCCCAGGAAGCCCCTGCCGAGGAAGCCCAGCCCGAGCAGGCTCCCGAGCCTGTCGCCGAGGCCCCGAAGGAGGAGGCGCCCGCGCCTTCCGACAACGGCGGCGGTTCGGCGAGCGGCACCCCGGTCGTCATGCCCGCTCTGGGCGAGTCCGTCACCGAGGGCACCGTCACCCGCTGGTTGAAGCAGGTCGGCGACTCCATCGAGGTCGACGAGCCCCTGCTCGAGGTGTCCACCGACAAGGTCGACACCGAGATCCCCTCCCCCGTGGCGGGCACCGTCCTGGAGATCACGGCGGCCGAGGACTCGACCGTCGAGGTCGGCGGTCAGCTCGCGGTGATCGGGTCCGGTTCCCCGGCGCAGTCCTCCGCTCCGGCTCCCGCGCCGACGCCCGCTCCCGAGGCGCCGAAGCAGGAGGCCCCGAAGCAGCAGGAAGCCCCCAAGCAGGAGGCTCCCAAGCCCGCTGCGGCTCCGGCCGCCGCTCCGGCTCCGGCCCAGGCCGCTCCGGCTCCCGCCGCGTCGTCGTCCGAGGAGTCGTCCAACGGCACCCCGTACGTGACGCCGCTGGTGCGCAAGCTGGCGTCGGAGAACGGCATCGACCTGAACTCGCTGACCGGCACCGGTGTCGGTGGCCGCATCCGCAAGCAGGACGTGCTGGCCGCGGTCGAGGCCAAGAAGGCCCCGGCTCCCGCGCCCGCCGCTCCGGCTCCGGCCGCTGCCGCCGCTCCCGCCCGCGCCGCCGCTCCGGCCGCCGCGGACCAGAGCGGTCTGCGCGGCAGCACGCAGAAGCTCCCGCGCCTGCGCCAGATCGTGGCGCAGCGCACCCGCGAGTCGCTGCAGATGTCCGCGCAGCTCACCCAGGTGTTCGAGGTCGACGTGACCAAGATCGCCCGGCTGCGCACCCGCGCCAAGGCGGCGTTCGAGCAGCGCGAGGGCGTCAAACTGACGTTCCTGCCGTTCTTCGCCAAGGCCACGGTCGAGGCGCTCAAGCAGCACCCGAAGCTGAACGCCTCGATCAACGAGGAGGCCAAGGAGGTCACCTACTACGGCGCCGAGCACCTCGGCATCGCGGTGGACACCGAGCGCGGCCTGCTCAACGCGGTCATCCACAACGCCGGTGACCTCAACCTGGCCGGTCTGGCGCACAACATCGCCGACCTCGCGGCCCGGACCCGTGCCAACAAGGTCACCCCGGACGAGCTGTCCGGCGGCACCTTCTCGCTGACGAACCTGGGCAGCAACGGCGCGCTCTTCGACACCCCGATCATCCAGCAGCCGCAGGTCGGCATCCTGGGTGTCGGCGTCGTCAAGAAGCGCCCCGTGGTCATCACCGACGAGAACGGCGACGACAACATCGCCATCCGGTCGATGGCGTACCTGGCGCTGACCTACGACCACCGCCTGGTGGACGGGGCCGACGCCGGTCGTTTCCTCACCACGATCAAGAACCGCCTGGAAGAGGGCGCGTTCGAGGCCGATCTCGGCCTGTAGGTCCCGCTCGCGACGAAGCCCCCGGTGCGACTCGCACCGGGGGCTTCGGCACATGTCCCCTGCTGTGCACGAACCCCACCCTTGGGAGACGATCAACCCATGCGCGTCGTGATCGCCGGTTCGTCCGGGATGATCGGTACCAGTCTGGTGGCGTCGCTGCGCGGCGAGGGGCACGAGGTGCTCCGGCTGGTGCGGCGGACGCCCGCCGCCCCCGACGAGCGCGGCTGGGACCCGCCCGCGGGCAGGCTCGACGCGGGGGCGCTCGACGGCGTCGACGCGGTGGTGAACCTGTGCGGCTCGGGTGTGGCGGACAAGCGCTGGAGCGACGCCCGCAAGCAGGTGCTGCGGGACAGCCGGACCGTGCCGACCGAGGTGCTGGCCGCCGCGGTCGTGGAGCACGGGGTGCCGACGCTGGTGAACTCGTCGGCGATCGGGTTCTACGGCGACACCGGCGACGACGTGGTGGACGAGACCCGCGGTCCGGGCACCGGGTTCCTGGCGGACCTGTGCCGCGAGTGGGAGGCCGCCACCGCGGTCGCCGAGCAGGCTCCCGCCGTGCGCGTGGTGCGGCTGCGGACCGGGCTGGTCATCGGTCCCGCTGGCGGGTTGTTCGGCCGGATCCGGCCGCTGTTCGCGTTCTTCCTGGGCGGCAAGCTCGGCAGCGGTGAGCAGTACATGCCGTGGATCTCGCTGGACGACGCCATCTCCGCGATCCGCTTCGCGGTGGAGCACGACTCGGTGAGCGGCCCGGTCAACCTGACCGCGCCCAGCCCCGTGACGAACGCCGAGTTCACCCGGACCGTCGGCCACGTGCTGCACCGGCCGACGCCGTGGGTCGTGCCCGGCTTCGCGCTGAAGGCCGTGCTCGGCGAGTTCGCTGAGGAGGGCGTCCTGATCGGCCAGCGGGCCGTGCCGAAGGCCTTGGAGTCGAACGGGTTCCACTTCCTGCACCCCGCTCTCGGGGCCGCGGTGTCGGCGGCGGTCAACGGTTGAGCCGGGGCCACCTGGTCCTCCTCGGCCTGCTGCTCGTCGCGGTGTCGACGGCGCTCGGCGTCTTCGTGCGCGACGAGGCCCCGGCGCTGGACGTCCGGCTGAACGCCTACGAGCCGCTGCACACCCGTCCGCTGACGGTCGTCGCGGAGTGGATCAGCTTCGTGCTCAGCCCCGGCCTGGCCACGATCGCGCTGCTGGGGCTGGCCGTGCGGTCGTGGCTGGGCAAGGACTTCCTGGTGTTCCGGCTGGGCGTGCTGCTCGGCCTGTGCTGGGCGACGGTGCTGGTCCGGTACGCCTACCGGCGGGTGCGGCCGATCGACTTCCCGAAGTGGAGCTACCCGAGCGGGCACGTGACCGCCGTGACGGCGCTGGCGTTCACGGCCGTGGTGGCGTGCGCCTGGTACGCCCGCCGGTGGGTGCGCACGGCGGCCGTCCTGGCCGTGACCGCGGTGGCGCTGACGGCGGCCAGCCGGGTGGTGCTGAGCATGCACTGGTTCACCGACACCGCGGGCGCCGTGTCGGCCGTCGTGGGTGTCGGTCTGCTCGCCGGTCTCGCACTGGGGCTCGTCCGTCCGGGAGTAATCTCGGGACGTGACCGGACCTGACGTTTCCTGCCGCACCTCGAGCCACCCCTTCGACGTGCGCGAACTGGGCACCATCGACTACCTGGCCGCCTGGGACCTGCAACGAGACCTCGCCAACGCCCGTGCGGACGGCACCGCGGGCGACACGCTCCTGCTGCTGGAGCACAACTCCGTCTACACCTGCGGGCGGCGCACCGAAGAAGCCGACCGGCCGGTCAAGAGCGACATCCCGGTCATCGACGTGGACCGCGGCGGGAAGATCACCTGGCACGGTCCCGGCCAGCTCGTCGGCTACCCGATCGTGGAGCTGACCGAGCCGATGGACGTCGTGCAGTACGTGCGCAGGCTGGAGCAGGCGCTGATCCACGTGTGCGACCAGCTGGGCGTGCGCACGGGCCGGGTGGACGGGCGCAGCGGCGTGTGGCTGGCGGCGGACGACCGGGGCCCGGAGCGCAAGATCGCGGCGATCGGCATCCGCGTGCAGCGGGGCGTGACCATGCACGGTTTCGAGATCAACTGCAACGCCGACCTGGCCCCGTTCGACGACATCATCCCTTGCGGCATCAGGGATGCCGGGGTCGCGTCGCTGTCGCGGGAGCTGGACCGGGACGTGACGGTGGCCGAGGTGCTGCCGATGGCCCGCGACGCGGTGGTGGCCGCGCTGGACGGCAGCCTGCGGCTGACCGACCGGGTGGTGGAACGGCGTGAGCCGAACGCCGCGGGGATCACGTTCGCCGTGCGAACCGGCTGACAAGCGAGCCTCGGACCCTCTAGTATTCCGGAATTACGGATAACCAGAGGGGGAATTGTCGTGCTCTTGACCCGACGACAGGTGTTCGCCGCGACAGGCGTGGTCGGCGCCTCGATGGTGATCGGTTCCGGGCAGGCCGTGGCAGAGCCGAAAGGGTGGGAAACCTGGCTCGCCGGAAATCGCGACCACGTCGGAGCAGTCCTCGACGACGGACGCGGAGGTCGGTTGGACCATCGGGCCCAGCGGGAGCGGATCCTGGGCTCCGCCGTCACGGCCGTGCACGCGGCGGGCTACGCGCTCGCCGTCGAGCAGGGCCGGGTGAAGCCGGACGAGCGGGTGCGCGTCGGCGACTGGGAGGCCTACCACCTCGGTCTGGACGGCGGAGCCCACCAGGCGGCGTTGACGGACCTGGGGATCCCGTTCGCCAACGGCCGCACCGCCGACGACCCCGACCGGCTCGTGGCGCTGGACGACCTGGTGAAGGCCGCCGTGCTGCACGGCGACGACGCCGCGGCGGACTTCGTGCGGACGCGGGTCGGTGACGCGACGCTCCGGGCGGCGGCGGTGCGCTCCGGCTGGCCCGCCGCGGACGTCCGGTCCCTCGGGGGCGAGGCGCTGATGCTGGTCCTGCCCGGCCGCGCGCCCGCGAACCCGGCCCGGCGCAAGCAGGTCGGCGACGCCCTCATGGCGCAGGCCCTGCACGACCCGAAGCTGAAGCTGGAGATCATCGGCCGGTCGCCCAACATCCCGGCCACCTCCGACGGGCGGCGGCCGTGGGCACGGCGGACGGCACGGTGCTCCGCAGCGAACCTGCACAGCCTGCACAGCTCGATCGCGAGCGGGAGGTTCCCCGCCGCACGAGTCCACTTGGAACGCGCGTTCACGGGCGCCCTGCCTCCCGGCGTGCGGGCGATCGGGGTCAAGGGCGGCTCGCTGCCCGGCGCGCTGACGGTCGCCTGCGCCGTGCGGTGGGAGGACGGGAGGATCGGCACCGGCGTGCTGCTCGCCGAGGAGGTCGACGGACGGCTGTCCACTCAGGCCGGTGACCTCTTCGACCTCACGCTCAACGCACTGCTCGACCCGGCTGCGCTGCGAGAACTCCGGGAGACTCTCGTAGGATGACCACGGTGGACGTGGCACGGAGGCTGGCCGAACTGGAACTGCGCGTAGCCGCGCTCGAAGGCGACGACCGGGCGACCGTCGAACTCCCCCTGGGTGACGACGGCGGCGGTCACATCGCCTACCGCGGCCTGGTCACCCTGGGCGGCGGCGAGGTCCGGCGGCACATCGACGTGCAGGCCGACCGCGTGCTGGGCCTCCCGGACCGCGGCCCGATCGACGTGCTCGCCGCGCTGGCCCACCCCGTGCGGGTGGGCATCGTGCGCTCGCTGCTCGTGGACGGCCCGAAACCGGGGTCGGCGTTGCAGGAGTCGGCCGGGCTGGGGTCGACCGGTCAGCTCTACCACCACCTGAAGACGCTCACGTCGTCCGGCGTCGTGGAGCAGGACAAGCGCGGCAGCTACCGGTTGCGCGCCACCGCGATCGTGCCCGTGCTGGTGCTGCTGACCGCCGCGTCGGACGTGGCGGGGCAGCTCCGGTAGGTCAGCGCACGCGGAGCGCCTCGGCGACGAGGTCGGGGGACAGCCCCGGCCCCGCGCACGCGAGGTCGACCAGCCGCTCCCGGTAGGCCGGGTTCTCGAGGTCCGGAGCCAACTCGACCAGCGCCCGCAGGTCGTCGGGCGTTCCGGACAGGCGGGCGCGGTAGGCGGCGGCCGCCGCGCGCAGGGAGACCTCGTCCGGCTCGTGGACCAGACCCCGGTCCGCGAGGTCCACGGCGGCGGCGAAGTCGCCCTGGTCGGCGCGCAGGTCGGCGAGGTCGAGGTGCAGGGACCAGTTGTCCGGGTCCAGGGTCAGCGCGTCCTCGAAGGCCGCCACGGCCCGGTCCAGGTCGCCCATCACGCGCCAGGTGGTCCCTCGGGCGACCGCGGTCCAGAAGACCCGCTCGACGGCGTCGGCGCGGTCGCACAGGGCCAGCGCCAGCTCGTAACGGCCGCAGGCCCTCGGCAGCCGGGACATGGAGGCCAACGCCTCCGGCACGGGACTCCGCGCGGACACCACGTCGACGGCGTGGAACCAGGGCTCGAACCGGTGCCGCGCCTCGTCGGTGTCCAGGTGCGGGCCGTGGTCCAGCGTCCGCAGGCACGCCTCCGCCAGCGCCTCGGCGCTCACCGCGTCGAGGAAGCGCGCGTCGCCGAACCAGGGAGCGGCGCCCCACGCCACGTCGGGCCGCGCGCCCGTGACCGACCCCAGCGCCATCGCCGCGTCGTCGACCTCCCCGTCCAGGAAGAAGAAGTACGACTGGGCCAGACCGGCCCTCAGGGAACCCTTCCGCCGGAGCCCCTCGTCCACCTCCGAGCGCCGGTCCCGCCACAGCTCGGCGAGCGCCGCGTAGGGCTCCGGGGCCGATGGCTGGGAGGCGATGGCCCCCACCAGGAACTCCACGGCGTCGACCGGGCGTCCGCCGCAGTGCGCCATCACCCGCGCGAGCTCGACTTCCCCTGCCGCTGAAGGATTCGCCACCGTCGAAGGGTAGCCACGCGACGGTTCACCGGTCGAGCGATGTCCCGCCGACGACCGGTTCGACGAGGTCGACGAACCGGACGACCGGTCCGGCCACCGCGGCGCGCGGGCGGATTTCCCTTCGCTGATAAGGGTTTGACACCGCGTCGGAAATCTCTCCAGACTGCGGTCTTTCGCCCCGCTACTGGGTGGGCGGCGAGCGATCGGGGAACTCTCATGGCGTTGGTCGAGGCACGGCAGCTGACGAAGGTGTTCCGGAGGCCGGACAAACCACCGGGGCTCGCGGGGTCGTTGCGGCACCTGGTCACCAGGAAGTACGTGGAGAAGGTGGCGGTCGACCACGTCGACCTGGCCATCGAGGCGGGCGAGGCGGTCGCGTACGTCGGGCCGAACGGCGCGGGCAAGTCGACGACGGTGAAGCTGCTCAGCGGGATCCTGGAGCCGACGTCCGGCGAGGTGCGGATCGGCGGGCGGGTGCCGCAGCGCGAGCGGATGGCCGTGGCGCACCAGATCGGCGTGCTGTTCGGGCAGCGCACGCAGCTCTGGTGGGACCTGCCGGTGGCGGACTCGCTGGCGGTGCTGCGCGACCTGTACGGCGTGGACCGGGCGACCTACGAGCAGCGGCTCAAGCGGTTCGACGAGGTGCTCGGCATCGGCGAGCTGCTGCCCGTGACCGGGCGGAAGTTGTCGCTGGGCCAACGGATGCGGGCCGACCTGGTCGCCGCGCTGATCCACGCGCCGGAGGTCGTGTACCTCGACGAGCCGACGATCGGCCTGGACCTGTCGGTGAAGGACCGGGTGCGCGAGTTCTTCCGGGAGCTGCGCGACGAGGGCACGACGGTGATGCTCACGAGCCACGACCTGGCCGACATCGAGGGCTTCTGCCGACGGCTGGTGATCATCGACGAGGGTCGGCTGGTGTTCGACGGTGACCTGAAGGCGGTGAAGGACGAGTTCGCCCGCGAGCGCATCCTGCACGTGAGCACCGAGGAGCGCGTGGACCCCGAGCTGGTGCGGGCCGCGTTGCCGGGCACCGACGTCACGGCGGGGGAAACGCCGCTGTGGCACGCGATCCGCTTCGACCGGTTCGCGCTCACCGCCGGTCAGGCCGTGGCCGCGGTGAGCGGTGTGGCGACCGTGGTCGACTTCCGGATCGACGAGCCGGGCATCGAGGACGTGATCCGCCGGGTCTACTCCGGCGACCTCCTGCTGACCACCGACTCCGCGTCGTGAGGGGCTACTGGGCGCTGGCCAGGACGTCGGCGAAGAACGCGCTGACCTACCGGATGTCGTTCCTGCTCGGCCTGTTCGGGGTCGGGTTCCAGCTCGTGGCGCTGCTCGCGGTGTGGCGGGTGCTGCTGGAGGACGGGTCGGCGGTCAACGGCTTCACCTGGCCGCAGATGCGCGGCTACCTGCTGGTGGCGTTCGCCTCCGGCGCGCTGGTCGGGCTGCTGGCGGACTTCCGGATGTCGTTCCGGATCCACAGTGGACTGGTCGCGCTGGACCTCGTCAAACCCGTGCGGTACCAGGAGGCCCGGTTCGCCGAGGCGCTGGGCGCGGTGTGGATCGAGGCGCTGGTGGTGCTCGGCGTCGTGGGGGTGACGGTGGCCGTCTCCGGGCCGCTGCCGCTGCCAGAGGGCGACGAGCTGGCGCTGTTCGTCGCCAGCATGGTGCTGCTGGTGCCGTTGAAGTTCCTCGTCGTGTACCTGGCCAGCCTGGCGTCGTTCTGGACGCAGAACTTCATCGGCGTGCAGTGGGCGCGGGTCGCGATCGTGAACCTGTTCTCCGGCGCGCTGGTGCCGCTCGCCTACCTGCCGGGCTGGCTGGCGACGGCGGCCTCGTGGTCGCCGTTCGCCGGGATGACCTCGACGCCGGGGCTGATCCTCATCGGCCGCGTGGACGGCGCGCAGGCCGCGCTGCTGGTCGCGGTGCAGCTCGGGTGGGTGGTGCTGCTCTGGTACGGCGCGAAGCTGTTGTGGCGCAGCGCTCTCCGGCAACTGACCGTGAACGGGGGCTGACGTGCTGAGGGTGATCCGGCTCTACTTCCGGTTCCTGGGGCTGCACCTGCGGGCGCTGCTCGAGTACCAGTCGGACTTCTGGGTGATGGCGGTCGCGACCGTGCTCATGCAGGTGGTGAACCTGGTGTTCCTGGCCGCGGTGTTCGCGAAGGTCCCGTCGCTCAACGGCTGGTCGTTCTGGGCCGTGGTCGCGATGTTCGCGATGATGGCCATCGCCGAGGGCGTCGGCTCGTTCTTCTTCGAGGGCACCTGGCGGCTGTCGAACGCCATCAACGAGGGCACGCTGGACTACGCGCTGGTCCGGCCGTACCCGGTGGTGCTCCAGGTGACCAGCGCGGAGGTCGGCATCAACGGGCTGACCAACATCGTGACCGGCGGGGCGATGCTCACGGTCGCGCTGACGCGGGTGGACGTCGACTGGTCGGTGCTGATGGTCCTGTTGGCGGTCGTGCTGCTGCTGGGCGCGGTGTTCATCAAGGTGGCGGTCAACCTGGCCACGAACTCGATCTCGTTCTGGCTGTCCGGTCCGAGCCCGATGTTCGCGATGGCCGTCCACCAGGTCGGCGAGCTGGCCCGCTTCCCGTTGAGCGTCTACCCGCTGGCGCTCAAGGCGACGCTGGGGTTCGTGGTGCCGTTCGCGTTCATCAGCACGTTCCCGATCAGCTTCCTGATGAACGCGGGGTCGACGCCGTGGCTGGGCCTGCTGACCCCGCTGGTGGCCGTCTACTGCGTCGGGATCGCGCTGGTGGTGTTCTCCCGCGGTCTGCGCCGCTACGAGAGCGCGGGCAACTAGAAGCGCTCCCGGAGCGCGTGCCGGGCGGCCCGGTACCCGCACATCCCGTGGACGCCGGGCCCCGGCGGCGTCGACGCCGAGCAGAGGTAGACGCCGTCGCGCGGGGTCGCGTACGGGTTCCACCGGGGCACCGGCCGGAACGCCGTCTGCCGCAGCGTCACGGCGCCCGCCGCGATGTCGCCGCCGACGTGGTTGGGGTTCTCCACCGCCGACTCCGCGGCCGTCGTGACCGTGCTCGCGAGGACCAGGTCCTGGAAGCCGGGGGCGAACCGGGCGATCTGGGCGGTCACGGCGGCGCCGACGTCCAGCGTGGACCCGGCGGGCACGTGCGCGTAGGCGTAGAGCGTGTGCGCGCCCGCCGGGGCTCGGGTCGGGTCGACCACGCCGGGCTGGACCACGAGCACGTACGGCCGGTCGGGGTGGCGGCCCGCGGCGACCTCCCGTTCGACCGCGACCGCCTCCTCGCGGCTGCCGACCAGGTGCAGCGTGCCCGCGCGGGCGCAGTCGGCGTTCGCCCACGGCACCGGGCCGGACAGGGCGTAGTCGACCTTGCAGGCCCCGGCGCCGTAGCGGAAGCGGCGCAGCGCCCGCTCGTAGCCCGCGGGCCACCGCGCCATCCCGGCCAGCGCGCGCGGCGTGACGTCGAGGAGCGTCGCCCGCGCCGGGGGGAGTTCGGCGAGGTCGGTGACCCGGTGGCCGGTGTGGAAGACGCCGCCGCGGCTCGTGACGGCGTCGACCATGGCGTCGGCGATCGCCTGGCTGCCGCCCTCCGGGACGGCCCAGCCGACGCCGTGGGCGAGCGCGCCGAGCAGCAGCCCGACCCCGGCGGGGGCGAGTCGGCGGGGCGGGGTCACGGCGTGCGCGGCGACGCCGGTCAGCAGCGCCGGGGCGAGGTCGCCGGAGAACCGGGCGTTCCACAGCGGACTCCCCTGCTCCAGCACGCGCAGGCCGAACCGGGCGGCCGTCACCGGCGCGGACGGCGGGCGGCGCAGGTCGGACATGGCGAACCCGGTCGTCCCCTCCCAGTCGCGCACGAGCGGGCCGAACAGCCGCCGCCAGGCCTTCCCGTCGACGCCGAGCCCGTCGGCCGTGCGCTCCAGGTCCACCCACGCCACCCCGGCCCGGCCGCCGTCGAGCGGGTGCGCGTAGGACGCCTCGGGGACGAGCATCCGCACCCCGTGCGCGGCGAGGTCGAACTCGCGGAAGAACGGCGACGCGAGCGCCATCGGGTGCGCCGCGGAGCAGACGTCGTGGCGGAACCCCGGCAGGGTCGCCTCGACCGTCCGCGCGCCGCCGCCGAGGGTGTCGGCGGCCTCGAACACCTCGACCCGCAGCCCGGCCTCGGCCAGCACCACCGCGGCGGCCAGCCCGTTCGGGCCCGCCCCGACCACGACCGCGTCCACGCCGCTCATCGCCCACCGTCCACTTCGTTCAGCCGACCAGTTGCCCGGCGGCCAGCCGACCGTACAGATCATCGGTGCGGACCAGGTCGTCGTGCGTCCCGACCGCGCGCACCTTCCCGTCCTGCAGGACGACGATCCGCGTGGCGGCCAGCACCGTGGACAGCCGGTGCGCCACCACGACGACGGTCGTCCCGGCGTCGGCGACGTCCCGCACCACGTCGCGCAGCGCCGCCTCGTTGACCGCGTCGAGCTGGGACGTGGCCTCGTCCAGCAGCAGCAGGCGGGGCTTGCGCAGCAGCGCCCTCGCGATCGCGATCCGCTGCCGCTCCCCGCCGGACAGCGACACGCCGCGGTGCAGGATCGGCGCGTCGAGGTCGCCGCCGAGGAGGTCGAGCAGGTCGTCGAGGCGGGTCGTCCGGATGATCTCCCGCAGCTCGGCGTCGCCGACGCCCGGCGTGGCGTACGCGAGGTTCTCCCGCAGGGTGCCGCCGAGGACCGGGGTGTCCTGCTCGACGTACCCGATGCTCGCGCGCAGGGCGGCGAGGTCGTGGTCGGCGACGTCGCGGCCGTCGACCAGCACCCGGCCCGAGTCGGGCTGGTAGAACCGCTCGATCAGCGCGAACACCGTGGACTTGCCCGAGCCGGACGGTCCCACGACCGCGGTCAACGACCCGGCCTCGACCAGCAGGTCCACGCCGTCGAGCGCGGGCGTGTCCCGTCCCGGATAGGTGAAGCGGAGACCGTCGAGGACCACCTCCGCGGCGCCCGGCCCGGCCGGGGCCGGGGGGACGACGTCGAGGGGCTCGGAGGGCAGGGCCGCGATCTCGGTGATCCGCCCGACGGACGCCCTGGCCGCCTGGAGCATCGTGCCCGCGCCGATCATCTGCATCAGCGGAGCTGTCAGGTAGGCGACGTACAGCAGGTAGGCGACGAGGTCGGCCACCGGCATCGCCCCGCTCGCCACCCGCGCGCCGCCGACGCCCAGCACGACCAGGAACGCCACCTGCACGGCCAGTCCGGTGGCGGTGCCCGCGACCGAGCCCCAGGTCGCCAGCCGCACCCCCTGGCGGTACGCGGTGGTCGCCGCCTCCTCGACCCTGGCCAGCTCGGCGGACTCGGCGCCGGACGCCTTGACCGTGGTGAACGCGCCGAGCGCCGGTTCGAGCGCCCCCACCAGCCCGCCGAGAGACTCCTGGGCCCGCAGGGCCGCACGCCGGATCGGGGGCATCACGCCCATGATCAGGACGACGACGACCAGGACCACGGCGGCCGTGGAACCGAGCAGCACCAGGTCGACCGTGCCCATCAGCACCAGCGCGCCGACCAGCATCACCGCCCCGGTCAGGACCTGGACGACGGCCTGGCTCGCCACCTGGCGCAGCACGGAGGTGTCCGACGCGACCCTGGCGAGCAGGTCGCCGGGGGTCTGGGTGCGCATCGCGGGCACGGTCAGCCGGAGCACCCGGCGGACCAGCCCGACCCGGCCCGCGAGCGTGACCCCCTCGGCCGCCCGCAGCACCAGGTAGTCGCCGACCCCGAGCGCGACCGCGGCCAGCAGGACGAGCACGGTCAGCCGGACGAGAGCGGGGGCGAGGCCGGTGCCGACGCCCAGCGCCTCGATCACGTCGCGGGCGGCGAGCGGCTGCACCAGTCCCAGCGCGCTGGAGGCCACCAGCAGCGCCGCGCCGGACACCAGCCCGCCCCGGTACGGCCGCAGGTACTCACCGAACACCCGCAGGGTCGTCGCCGTCGTCTCAGGCATCGGACGCCCGGTACTCGCTGACGACCATCGGCTCGACCCCGGTGAACGGCGTGCCGGACCAGTCGCCGTAGTGGCCGACCTTGGTCAGCCCCGCCGCGGCGGCGTACGCGTCGACCTCCTCCGGGTCGGTCAGCCTGCTCGCCTCCTGGGCGATGGTGGCGCGGCCGTCGTCGAAGAAGACGTGCGCCAACCGCCAGACCTTGGCCACCTCGTCCACCGTGGAGTAGGACAGCAGGCCGGTGTCGCGTCCCGGATAGGGGACGAAGAACGAGTCGCGTGCCCGGCCCTGGTTGAGCGCGCGGGCCACTGCCGGGTTGTGGGTCTCGACCACGAGGGTCGCGCCCGGTGCGAGCCGGGCCGCCGCCGCCCGCACCGCACGGGCCTGGTCGGCCGCGTCGAGCAGCATCGAGAGGGTGCCGCAGACGCAGTAGACGAGGCCGTACGCGGTGTCGTCGGCGTGGTCGCGGAGGTCGCCGTGCACGCCGGTCACCGGCAGGCCGGACTCGGCGACGCGGGCGTCGAGGAGTGCCAGCATCTCGGTGGAGGAGTCGACGCCGACGACCGCGCCGGTGCGCGCGGCGAGCGGCAGCGCGATCCGGCCGGTGCCGACGCCCAACTCCAGGCTGGGGCCGCCGGTGTGCCGGGCGGCGAGGAACCCGGCGGCCGACTCGGCGTCGGGACCCGACGGGAACAGCTTGTCGTAGAAGCGGGCGAACTGGGTGCCGTAGCCGATGTCGGCGATCACGCGGCGGCCTTTCCGTCGGTCAGGGGCACGAACGGGGAGACGAGCAGGTAGTCCGGGTCCGGTTCCTCGTCGTAGCCCGCGCTGCGGGCGATGACGAACTGGAACCCCTTCACGTCCGGGTGCTCGGCGCGCACGCGGCGTTCGACCGAATCGCTCAGCACCCGGTAGGCCGAGGTGCCGGTGAGGTCGACGCCGGGGATCCCGAGGTGCCGGAGCAGTTCGTGGCAGACGTCGAACAGCGCCTTGTCGCTCCGGCGGTCCGGGAACCAGACCGCCTGCCGCCACGAGCGTTCCGGGATCTCCACGGTGAGCGCCCACGGGCTCGGCCCGTCCGCGCCGAGCACCCGGTGCAGCAGGTGGAAGTCGTGCTGCGCGGGTTCCGGGGCGAAGAACCGCCAGTTCGCGATGGCCAACCCGGTGACGTCGTACTCGCGGAAACGGTCGAACACGGGGTTCGGGTGCTGGCTGGCGACGGTGACCCCGAACCAGGTGGCGAGCCCGGCGGCCAGCAGGCCGGTCCACCCGTCAAGGCGTGGCGAGCGCATGGCGGTCCTCCAGGAAGGTGGTGATCAGCTCGGCGACCCGGCCCGCGCCGACGGGGTCGGTGAGGACCTGGTCGTGGTCGAAGTCGGGCACCACGGCCCGGCGCGAGCCCGCGGCGGTGGCGGCCAGCTCGTCGTGCAGCTCCCCGTGCACCGGGTCGACGGCGACGGTCGCGCCCGCGCTGATCACGAGCAGCGGCGCGCCGGGCTCGGGCAGCACGCCGTCGAAGCCCTCGAAGTGCTCCCTCGTCGCCCGCCACTCGCGGGTCGCCGCGGTCCAGATCCGGTGGTCGCGGTAGTGGGCCAGGACGAGGTCGCGGACCTCGGCGGGCATCCGGTCGACCCAGGACGGCCGCTTCAGCAGCACGCCCAGCCCGACCCGCAGCGACCACGGCATCAGGTCCAGCGCCCTGGTCAGGCCCTCGGCGCCCCGTGCCTGCGCGGGTGAGCGCGCCAGTTCGCCGGGGTGGCTGGCGTCGATCAGCACCAAGGCCTCGACCGGTGTGCCGCCGTCGACGAGGTCGCGCGCGGCGCACATCGCGAGGTATCCGCCGAGGGAGTGCCCGACGAGGACGCACCGCCGTCCGCCGGTCGTGGCGGTGACGAGGTCGGTCAGGTCGGCCACGGCGGTGCGGAGGTCGTAGTCCCGGCCGCCGCGGTAGGCGCTGGGCCCGTACCCGGCCCGGTTGTAGGTGACCACCTCGAAGTCCGCGCCGAGGTGGCGGGTGATCCACTCCCAGTGCTCGGTGGTGGCGACCATCCCGCTCTCGAACACCAGCACCGGCCGGTCCGCGCCCACCGCGCCGAACCGCCGGTAGGACAGGACGTTGCCGGACGACGCGGTCACCGCGCTCTCGTCACCGCGCCCGGCGGCGACCTTCGCGGCCCGCCGCACCCGTGCGACCTGGCTCGCCGCCACGGCTCCGCCGACCAGCGCGAGGCACACCTTCGGCAGCGTGTCGTCCCGACGCGGGTCGCGGCCGCTGGCGTACAGCACGGCCGGGTAGGTGGACGCGAACGACCAGAAGAACCGGCCCAGCCCCATGACGCGGGCGTTGACGAGGTGGAACGCGCCCGCAGAGCCGAGGAACAGCGGCGCGAGCCGACCGCCCGCGACGAACACCAGCGGGAAGCCGCACTCCAGGGCCAGGACGGCGTGCGCGGCCAGCCGGGTGAGCCTCGGGTGGTCCCTCATCACCTTCCAGACCCGCTCGTCGCCGTAGGTCCTGGTGCGGGTGATCCCCGGCAGCGCCCGGCCGCTGCGCCAGGTGTCGCTGGGCAGCTTCGCCCAGCCGGAGACCGTGTAGGACAGCACGGACTGGAGCGCGATGAACCACAGGCACGCGTCGACGACCGCGGGCTTGCGCTGCCCGGCGCGTGCGGCGGTGGCCAAGGCTTGCACCAGGAACGACACCTGGTCCGCGCCGTCGGAGCCGTACAGGTGGCGCGCGTACAGCGCGACCTGGCTCGCCGACAGGACGCCGTTGGCCGCGGTCTTCGCCCCGCGGGGCAGCGGCGCCCACAGCGACACGGCCGCGACCACCCTGGCCACGTGCAGCGCGCGGGTGACCCGCCGGTCCGCGATGACGTCGAGGACCTTGCCGTACCGGGGCGAGACCGCGTGGTGCCGCGCCCGCGTCACCGCCCAGTTGTTGGGTCCTCCCCAGTCCTGGTCGCGTTCCCGCGCCAGGTACTCGAGGCTGGACACGAGGTGGGTGATCGAGCCGATCCGCTCGGTCGCGGCGACCACCGCCGACGGGTCGAGCGCCCTCGGCCGGAGGAGCCTGGTCAGCAGTCCCATGTGGAGTCACCTTCGGGTGGGGTGGAGGGTGGACCGGTGCGCACGGGACGCACCGGTCCGACGCGCTGGTTCTCCCGCTACTGCGGCTTCGGCACGGTGCCGCCGATGGCCGCCCGGCCCGCCGCGGCACCGGCCGCGAACGCCCCGGCGAGCCCGGACACGACGGCGACCCCCGCGGCGAAGCCCACGACGGCGGCGGGCGTCGCGAGCACGGGGGTGGCGCCGGTGATCGTGAGCGGCGTGGTGCTGTCGACCCGGACCCCGGCCAGGACCGGGTCCGCATTCGTCTTGTCCAGCAAGGACTTCATCGGTTTCTCCTCGAACGTCGGTGGCTAGGAGGGCGTGGGGGACGTGCCGCCGTGGACGGCGCCGTACACGTAGCCCGCCTGGACGGCCGCGGCGGCGACCATGACGCCCCACACGACGGCCGCGGGGGTGGCCAGCACCGGCGAGGTGCAGGTCGGGGCGGTCGAGGACGTGGTCTCGTCCAGGCCGCCGAACAGGTCCGCCGACACGGCGTTGGTGCGGTCGATGAGCGTCTTCACGCTCAACTCCTTTCAGGGGTGGGAAAACCGACGACGTGATCTTCAGCCGAGGAGCGCTGTCCCGTCACGACCCCAGTTAGGCTGTATTGACAGGGCGGGCGCGTGGCGCTACAAGGCGCGGGGCTGGGGGCGACGTGACGCAGGTGTCGGTGTCCGTGGTGGACGACGACCGGATGCTCCTGGACGGGATGACGGCGTGGTTCGCCGCCGATCCCGGCCTGCGCGTCGAGCACGCCACGGCGACGGTGGACGAGCTGCTGGCGGCGGGCCCGCCGACCGACGTGGTGCTGCTGGACCTGATGCTGGCCGACGGGTCGGACCCGGTCGTCAACGTCCGGCGGCTGGTCGAGGCGGGCCACCGGGTGCTGGTGATGAGCGTGATGCCCAGGTGGGGCCACGACCTGGACGTGGTCAGCGCGGGAGCGGCGGGCTACCTGTCGAAGGACCACGCGCTGTCCACGCTGGCGACGGCCATCCGCGAGATCGCCGAGACCGGCGGCGCCCACTCCCCCGAGCTGGCGTTCGCCTGGAGCCGCGACACCCGGCCGAACAGGCCGGTGCTGTCCAAGCAGGAGCGTTCGGTGCTGCTCGCCTACGCGACCGGCATGACGATGACCGCCGCCGCCCGACAGGCTGGGGTGGCGCCCGCGACCGCGAAGAAGTACCTCGACCGGGTCAAGGCGAAGTACCAGGCGCTCGGCCGGGCCACCTACACCAAGCTGGACCTCGCCCAGCGGGTCCGCGAGGACGGCCTGCGCCGGTCACCGGACTGACCGCCACTCCAGTTCGACGCACGTCCCCTCGCCCGGCTCGCTGATCACCCGCGACTCGCCGCCCACGTCGGCCATCCGGGACCCGATCGACCAGCGCAGCCCGAACCCGCGCCCGCGTGCCGCCAGGTCGAACCCGATCCCGCGGTCGACCACGCGGACGGTCAGGACGTCGTCCTCCCACCACGCCGTCAGCCAGGCGTCGGTCCCGCCGGAGTGCTTGGCCACGTTGTTCAGCGCCTCGACGGCCGCGTCGGCGACGGCGTCGACCACCGGCCCCGGCAGGTCGGCGGGCAGCCCGTCGTGCTGGAACCGCACCCGCAGACCGATTCCCGTCGCGTGGTCGACGGCGGCGGTCAGCCGGTCGACGAGTGCGGTGAACGCCTGTCTGAGGTCTTGGTCGATCAGCCGCCGCACCAGGTCCGCGGCGGTGGCGCACCGCTGCCGGACCGCGTCCTCGCGGTGGTCCAGCCCGCCGCGCGCGATGGCGGTCAACGTGGACAGCGCCGTGTCGTGCAGCGCCCGGTAGTGCTCGATCCGGGCCGCGAACACCGCGCGCTCGCTCAGCCGCCGGGTCTCGGCCGCCAGGCGCATCGCGGCCATGTCCTGCAACGCCTCCGCCTGCCCGATCAGGTAGCGGCGCAGGAAGTGCAGGACCACCCCGAACCACACGAACGAGTTGACGTGCCCGGTCGACCACACCGCGGCCGCCGACCCGGTGGTCAGCTCCACCACGACCACCGTGGACGCCAAGGGGATCGCCGCCAGCAGCAACGCGCGCGGGACGGGCATGGCCGCGCCGAGGAACGCCGCGCTGGCCATCGCGAACCGGGTGGGCCAGTCGACGCCGTCGGGCAGCGCGGGGTCGACGACGTTCAGCGTGCCGAGCACGATCAGGAGGGAGGTCACCAGCGTGTCCGAGACGACGGCCCGCGTGCCGAACCACCCGGCCTGGCGGATGCTCAGCACCAGCCCGGCGTTCCAGCCGATCACCCCCACCACCAGCAGGACGTTGAGCGGCACGCTCCGGAAGGACGTCGCCGGGCCGAACAGGCTGACCACGCCGGGGACGACGTAGCTGGCGCGTTGCAGGATCAGCAGCATCGCCAACAGCCGGAAAGCCCGCTCCCGCACCGGTTTCGCCGCCAGGAACTGCGGATCGCGCCACCCCAGCGGCCCGCCGGACAACAGCCGCCACGCCGCCCGCGCCCGCAACGACAGCGGCGCGTTCGAGTACTCCACCATGTCCGCCCCCTCGGCGGTCATGATCGCAGGCCCGGCCCACCGGGGTCGACGGGTCTCTCGCCGATGCCGTTGGCGCGCAAGGATTCCCGGCTAGCCGACCGTCCAGATCGCCCAGCCGCCCGCCGCGTTCTCCACCCGGAGCACGCGGCCGTCGGTGGTGCGGGTGGTCACCTCGGTGGTCCCGGTGTCGGCGCGGTGCACGGGCGTGAGCGGGCCGGTGACCGTCCAGTCGCCGATGGCCGACCACGCCGACCACTCCCCCGCCGAGTCGTCGACGTGGACCAGGCGGCCGTCCGCGCCGCGGGCGAACACCTCGGTCACGCCGGTGTTCGGCTGGTGCACGACGAGCGGGTCGCCCGCCAACCGCTGGTCGCCGAGCGCGGTCCACGGCGACCAGTCCGCGCCCTGGTTGTCGGCGTGGACGAGCCTGCCGTCGGTGCCGCGGGCGAAGACCTCGGTCGAGTGCGTGCGCGGCCGGTAGACCCCGCTCGGCGCGCCCGCCACCCGCTCGTCGCCGATCGGCGTCCACGGCGACCAGCCCGTGCCGGTGTCGTAGGTGTGCAGCACCTCGCCGTCGGCGCCGCGCGAGAAGCTCTCGGCCGCGCCCGGCCGGTACCCGCCGCCGACGGCGGTCTGGTCGATCCCGGTGGCGAGCGGCGCGGGCGTCGGCGGGAAACGGGGGGCGGCGGGCATCTGCTCGAAACCCGTGCCGGGAACGGCGTGCGGGGGTTCGGGGCTGGCGGTCGCGGGTGTGGCGAGCACTACCAGGACGGTCAGCCCCACCAGGGTCGAACCGAGCTTGGTCGTGTTCTGCACCGTGTCCCCCAAGGTCCGGATGGCTGGCGGAACCGAAGCTAGCCACCGGACCTTGGAGAAATCTCAAAGCCGTCGTCAGGCGAGTTTCGGCGCCACCTCGGCGGCCACGAGCTCGACGTGGTCGAGGTCGGCCAGGTCGAGGGTCTGGAGGTAGACCCGGCTGACCCCGGTCCTCTCCCGCCACTGCGACAACCGCTCGACGACCTCGGCGGGAGTGCCCGCGAGCCCGTTGGCGCGCAGCTCGTCGACGTCGCGGCCGATCTTCGCGGCCCGCTTCGCCACCTCGGCGTCGTCGCGGCCGACGCACAGGACGAGCGCGACGGACCGGGTCAGCCCGGCCGGGTCGCGGCCGATGTCGGCGCAGTGGGCGGCGACGCGGTCGAACTGCCGGTTCGCCGTGTCGTAGTCCTGGAACGGCAGGTTGAACTCGGTCGCGAACCGGGCCGCCAGCGCGGGCGTGCGCTTCGCGCCGACCCCGCCGATCAGCACCGGCACGGGCGACTGGACGGGCTTCGGCAGCGCGGGCGAGTCGACGATCCGGTAGTGCTCGCCCTCGAACGAGTACGGCCCGTCGGCGGCCCAGAGACCGGTGATGACCTCGAGTTGTTCGGCGTACCGGTCGAAGCGCTCGCCGACGGCGGGGAACGGGATGCCGTAGGCCTCGTGCTCGCGCTCGAACCAGCCCGCGCCGAAGCCGAACTCGACGCGGCCGCCGGACATCTGGTCCACCTGCGCCACGCTGATCGCCAGCGGGCCGGGGTGCCGGAAGGTGGCGGCGGTCATCAGCGTGCCGAGCCGGATGCGGGAGGTGTCGCGGGCCAGGCCCGCGAGGGTGATCCACGCGTCGGTGGGACCGGGCAGGCCGTCGCCGTCGCCCATCTTGAGGTAGTGGTCGGAGCGGAAGAACGCGTCGTAGCCCGCGTCCTCCGCGGTCCGCGCCACGCGCAGCAGGTCGTCGTAGGAGGCCCCTTGCTGGGGCTCGGTGAAGATCCGGAGTTCCACCGCTCCAAAGTAGTACGCGGAGCGAACTAGTGTCGGCGGGAGCGTCCACGGGGCGGAACGGGCACGGGTTCGCCGCCGCGCACGCGCAGGCCCTCGACGACCCGCACGATGGTCCGCTCGACCTCGGCGCTGGCCTTCTTCGGCTCCGACGCCGCCGCGATCGTGCTGGCGCCCGCCGACAGCGCGCCGAACAGCAGCCTGCTGGTGGTCTCGACCGGCATGTCCTCGATCTCGCCGGAGTCGACCAGCAGCTCGATCGCGGTCCGCAGCAGGCCGTAGCTGAAGTGCTCCTCGGCCTCGCGCCAGCGTTCCCAGCCCATCACGACCGGGGCCTCGTGGATCACGATCCGCTGGTAGGACGGCTCCAGGCAGACGCGGACGTAGGCGCGCAGGCCCGCGATGGCGGTCTCCCACGGGTCGCCGGGCGCGGAGACGATCTCCGCCAGCCTGCGCATGAACTTGTTCTCCACGGCGTCGAACGCCGCCTCGAAGAGGGCCTGCTTGCCGCTGAAGTGGTGGTAGAGCGCGCCCTTGGTGACCCGCGCGCGCTTGGTGACCTCGTCGAGCGACGTGCCCGCGTAGCCGCGCTTGGTGAACAGCTCCACCGCGTTGTCCACGAGCGCCTGCCTCGTGGTCTCCGAGTACTCGACCCGTCTCGACCCCATTGTCACCACGCTCACAACCGTACGACATACCGAGGGTACGTACCGGTGGTATGGTCGCCTCGACAGGCCATACCGGCGGTATGCGAAAGACCCCGAGTATGAACCCGCTCACTCCCGAGAGGAGGCGTGACGATGGGGTGGACCGACTTCTACCGACGGCGCGACGCCCTGGACGCCGTGCTCCGGCGCGACCCGGCGGCCCCGCTGGAGTTCGACCGGGCCGCGTTCGCGAACGCCGACGAACTGCTGCTCGCCCTGCACCACCGGTGGCTCCAGCAGCTCACCGGCCGCCTGGGCGTGGCGCTGGCCGACTCCGACGACCGCGTGGACGCGGTCCGCACGACCTGGCGGGCGCTCGCCGCCGAGCAGCCCGCGCTGCGCGCCGTGCTGGACGCCCACCTCGCCGACCCCGAGGCGCAAGAACGCGAGGAGCGCCTGCTGGCGTTGACCTCCGGTCTCGCCGACCTGTCCGAGCCCGCCCGCGAGGTGGCCCGGATCGGCGCGGCGTTCCTCGCGCTGATCCGGTCGGAGCCCTCCGTGCGAACGTCACGGGACAGGCTGCTCAGCCGCGCCTAGACGACCTTGGTTAGGTGGACCCATGTGGACCGAAGCGGACATCCCCGACCAGACCGGCCGCACGGTGGTGATCACCGGCGCGAACTCCGGGCTGGGCCTGCGCTCGGCCGAGGTGCTCGCCGCCAGGGGGGCGCGGGTGCTGATGGCGTGCCGCTCCCCCGAACGCGGCCAGGAGGCGCTCCGGCGCGTCCGGGCGGTCGGCGAGGCCGAGCTCGTGGCGCTGGACCTGGCCGACCTGGCGTCGGTGCGCGCGGCCGCCGCGGACGTGCGCGAGCGGACCGGTGACGCGGTCGACGTGCTGATGAACAACGCGGGCGTGATGGCGACGCCGCGCGGCTGGACCGTGGACCACTTCGAGACCCAATTCGGCACCAACCACCTCGGGCACGCCGCGCTCACGTGGCTGCTGATGCCCGCGCTGCGCACCCGGCCGGGCGCGCGCGTGGTGACCCTGTCGAGCCTCGGCCACAAGATGGGCGGCTTCCAGGTCGCCGACCCCAACTTCGAGGCCCGGAGCTACTCGGCGTGGCCCGCCTACGGCCAGTCGAAGCTGGCGAACCTGCTGTTCGCGAACGCCCTGGCCCGACACCTGCACGCCGCGGGCCTGGACGTGACCTCCGTCGCAGCCCACCCCGGCCTGACCGGCACGAACCTCGGGATCAACCACGCCAAGTCGCAGGGCAGCGCGGTGCTCGGCGGGCTCGTGCGGGCGTGGGACGCGGTGGCCACCCAGAGCGTCGAGAAGGGCGTGTTGCCGCAGCTCTACGCGGCGACGGCCCCCGGCGTGCGGCAGAACGACTACTACGGGCCCGACAAGCTCGGCGAGACCCGCGGTCACCCCAAGCCCGCCTCGCGCTCGGCCGCCGCGCGGGACGACGTGACCGCGGACCGGCTGTGGGACCTGACGGCCACGCTCACCGGCGTCCGGCCCGATCCGGCGTGACCCCGCACACGCGCGCGCAAAGCGTAAGGTGACCGCTGTGACGCTGGTACCAGAGGGTCGGAAGCTGCTGCGGCTCGAGGTCCGCAACAGCCAGACGCCGATCGAGAAGAAGCCGTCGTGGATCAAGACGAAGGCCAAGATGGGCCCCGAGTTCCGGGAGCTCAAGAGCCTCGTCAAACGCGAAGGGCTGCACACGGTCTGCGAAGAGGCGGGCTGCCCCAACATCTACGAGTGCTGGGAAGACCGCGAAGCGACCTTCCTCATCGGCGGTGAGCAGTGCACCCGCCGCTGCGACTTCTGCCAGATCGACACCGGCAAGCCCGACGACCTCGACCGCGACGAGCCCCGCCGGGTCGCCGAGTCGGTCCAGGCGATGGGCCTGCGCTACTCCACCGTGACGGGCGTCGCCCGTGACGACCTGGAGGACGGCGGCGCGTGGCTGTACGCGGAGACCGTGAACCAGATCCACGCGCTGAACCCCGGCACCGGCGTGGAGCTGCTGATCCCGGACTTCAACGCCGTGCCCGAGCAGCTGCTCGAGGTGTTCGAGTCCCGGCCCGAGGTGCTCGCGCACAACGTGGAGACCGTGCCGCGCATCTTCAAGCGCATCCGGCCCGCGTTCCGCTACGAGCGGTCCCTCGAGGTGATCACCAAGGCCCGCGAGTTCGGTCTGGTCACCAAGTCGAACCTGATCCTGGGCATGGGCGAGACCCCGGAAGAGGTCACCCAGGCGCTGCGCGACCTGCACGAGGCGGGCTGCGAGATCATCACGATCACCCAGTACCTGCGGCCCTCGCCGCGGCACCACCCGGTCGAGCGCTGGGTGAAGCCCGAGGAGTTCGTCGCGCACTCCGACGACGCCAAGGCCATGGGCTTCTCCGGCGTGATGGCCGGACCGCTCGTGCGCTCGTCCTACCGCGCCGGACGGCTGTACGCGACCGCCGTGGAAAAGCGCGGCGAGGAACTGCCGGAGAACCTGAAGCACCTGCTCCAGGCCGGTTCGGCGGCCCAGGAGGCCAGCTCGCTGCTCGCCCCCCGCTAGCGTCCTCGCGACGAGCCAGGAATTCTGTCGTTGTAGCCGCCCACCTGGCCGGTTTACGCGGGGGGGTTGACGCCCCGCCAGGCGGCGCGGGG
>NZ_JBHYHC010000131.1:0-25681 GCF_042738955.1 Umezawaea sp. NPDC059074 | reverse complement strand
GCCGCGCTGCCGCGTGGGGGGGTCCCCCGGTTGTTGGTCTGGGCGGGGGTGCTGGTTTTTTGGTGGGTGGGGGGGGGGTGCGTCGCGGGGCGGGCCGGGGTCGCCGTCCACCCCGGCCCCCCGCCGCCATGTCGCTGATCGTCACTGAGCCGCGGACTCCGCGGGAACAGGGGCGTCGGCACCGTCCGCACCGTCGGCCGGAGCGGCCTCGGGAGCCGCGGTCTCCTCGGAGACCACGATGAGGCTGATCTTGCCGCGCTGGTCGATGTCGGCGATCTCCACGCGGAGCTTGTCGCCGACCTTGACCACGTCCTCCACCTTGCCGATGCGCTTGCCGCCACCGAGCTTGGAGATGTGGACCAGGCCGTCACGACCCGGCAGCAGGGAGACGAACGCGCCGAACGCCGCGGTCTTCACCACGGTGCCCAGGAAGCGCTCGCCGACCTTCGGGAGCTGCGGGTTGGCGATCGCGTTGATCATGTCGATCGCCGCTTCGGCCGAGGGGCCGTCCGCCGCGCCGACGTAGATCGTGCCGTCGTCCTCGATCGAGATGTCGGCACCGGTCTGCTCGGTGATCGAGTTGATCATCTTGCCCTTCGGGCCGATGACCTCGCCGATCTTGTCCGTCGGGATCTTCACCGACGTGACGCGAGGGGAGAACGGGCTCATCTCGTCCGGGGCGTCGATGGCCTCGGCCATGACCTCCAGGATGGTCAGCCGCGCGTCGCGCGCCTGGCCCAGCGCCTTGCGGAGCACCTCGGACGGGATGCCGTCCAGCTTGGTGTCCAGCTGGAGCGCGGTCACGAACTCCTTGGTGCCCGCGACCTTGAAGTCCATGTCGCCGAACGCGTCCTCGGCGCCGAGGATGTCGGTGATGGCGACGTAGCGCGTCTCACCGTCGACCTCGTCGGAGACGAGGCCCATCGCGATGCCGGAGACCGGCGCCTTGAGGGGCACACCGGCGTTCAGCAGCGACATCGTCGACGCGCAGACCGAGCCCATCGAGGTGGAGCCGTTGGAGCTCAGCGCCTCAGAGACCTGGCGGATCGCGTAGGGGAACTCGTCGCGCTTGGGCAGCACCGGCATCAACGCCCGCTCGGCGAGCGCGCCGTGGCCGATCTCGCGGCGCTTCGGCGAACCCACTCGGCCGGTCTCACCGGTCGAGTAGGGCGGGAAGTTGTAGTGGTGCAGGTAGCGCTTGTGCGTCTCCGGCGTGAGGGAGTCGATCTGCTGCTCCATGCGGAGCATGTTCAGCGTGGTGACACCCAGGATCTGGGTCTCGCCGCGCTCGAACAGCGCCGAGCCGTGCGCCCTGGGGATCAGCGCGACCTCGGCACCAAGCGAACGGATGTCCGTCAGGCCGCGGCCGTCGATGCGGATGTTGTCCCGCAGGATGCGCTGGCGGACCAGCTTCTTGTTCAGCGAGCGGAACGCCGCGCCGATCTCCTTCTCGCGACCCTCGAACGAGGCGGCGAGCTTCTCCAGCGTGGCGGCCTTGACCTCGTCGATGGCCGCTTCGCGCTCGTGCTTGCCCGACACCGTCAGCGCCTTGGCGAGGTCCGCGGAAGCGGACTCCTCCACGGCGGTGAACGCGTCCGGCTGGTAGGCCGGGTACGTCGGGAACACGCCGGTCTCCTTCGCCGCGACGCGGGCCAGCTCGGCCTGCGCCTCGACGAGGACCTTGATGAACGGCTTCGCGGCCTCGAGACCCGCGGCCACGACCTCCTCGGTGGGGGCGGTCGCGCCCTCGCCGATCAGGTCGATCACGTTGTCGGTGGCCTCGGCCTCGACCATCATGATCGCGACGTCGTCACCGACGACACGGCCGGCGACGACCATGTCGAACACGGCCTTCTCCAGCTGCTCGTAGGTCGGGAACGCGACCCACTGGCCCTCGATGAGGGCGACGCGGACGCCGCCGATCGGGCCGGAGAACGGCAGGCCCGCGAGCTGCGTCGACGCGGACGCGGCGTTGATCGCCACGACGTCGTACAGGTCCTGCGGGTTGAGGCTCATCACCGTGATGACGACCTGGATCTCGTTGCGGAGACCGTCCACGAAGGACGGACGCAGCGGCCGGTCGATCAGGCGGCAGGTCAGGATCGCGTCGGTCGACGGGCGACCCTCGCGGCGGAAGAACGAGCCGGGGATGCGGCCCGCGGCGTACATGCGCTCCTCGACGTCCACCGTGAGGGGGAAGAAGTCGAAGTGCTCCTTGGGGTGCTTCGACGCCGTCGTGGCCGACAGCAGCATGGTCTCGTCGTCCAGGTACGCGACGACGGAACCCGCGGCCTGACGGGCCAGGCGGCCGGTCTCGAAGCGGATGGTGCGGGTGCCGAACTTGCCGTTGTCGATCACGGCGGCGGTCTCGTGGACCTCTACTTCAGTCATGCAGTGAACTCCTCGTTCGTCTTTTGGCCGCAGCGCGCTCGGGCGCGGGATCGCGGTTCGGACGAGGCCGGTCTTCGATCGAAGTCCCCTGGCGTTACGCGAGCGCCCCTTGGCGCTCAGCCCGTCCAGGGAACCACTACCGAGGACCGGCGAACTGGTCGTCCCGTTTCGCGGCGTGCTGGCCCTGTGTGGTTCCTCTTTGGATCTACCCGCTCCGGTTCTACACCGGATCCGGGTCGTACGCCGAGGGGGAGTGACCGGAACCGGTCACTCCCCCTCGGTGCGTGTCAACGACGCAGGCCGAGACGCCCGATGAGCGACCGGTAGCGGTTGATGTCCACCTTCGCGAGGTAGTTGAGCAACCGGCGGCGACGGCCGACCAGCAGCAGCAGCCCGCGACGCGAGTGGTGGTCGTGCTTGTGGGTCCTGAGGTGCCCGGTCAGGTCGCTGATGCGCTTGCTCAGCAGCGCGATCTGGGCCTCGGCGGAGCCGGTGTCCGTGTCGTGGACGCCGTACTCGGTCAGGATGGTCTTCTTCTGGTCAGCGGTCAGTGCCACTAGGTGGTTCTCCTTGTGCGTGTTCGGTTCCGTGCGGCCCCACCAGAGATCCGGATGGGGTTAGTCGGTCGTAGCCGCCACGGAACGCAGCCAGACCCAACTGTCGAGGCTACCAGGCACCCCTCCGTGGAGGACGGTCGGAGTGCTCGACCACACCGCACCGAACCGCGGCACGGGACCAGTGTGGAGCAGGACGGACCCGAGGTCCACCCGTTTTAGCGACCCTTGGCCGCCCGCCGCAGCAGTTCGGCCAGGCCGGGGAAGTCGTCGGCCAGCACGTCCGCGGCCTGCGACAGCTCCCGCCGGTCCACGATCCGGCGCAGGCCCGAGAGCACCATCGCCTCGGTGTCCGCGGCGTTGACCGGCAGCGAGTCGCGGCTCACGGTCGGCTTGGACAGCCGCACGTCCTCCAGCGCCCGCTGGAGCGCGTCCGGCGCTCCGGTCGCCACGTCCGGGGTCAGGACCTTGCGCTCCAGCATGATCATCCGGGCCAGCACGGAGGGGTTGCCGATCTTCGCGCGCCGCCCCGACATGACCTGGCTGAGCATGGGCGCGCTGATCCCCAGCACGTCGGCGAGCTGGGCCTGGGACACGCGGAAGGCGACCACCAGGCGGCGCACCCGGTCGCCCAGGGGCTCCCCGTACCACTCGCGCTGCAACGCGATGTTGCGCTGGACGATCTTGTGGTCCTCCACCCGCAGCGCCTCTCCTTGTCCCGCTTTTACTCTTCCTTGGAGGCATCTTGCCAGGACGGGGGCGTTCGCAAGGGCGCTTTCACCCTTGCGACGCGTCCTGGTCCAACAACGCGCGGACCTTCTCCACGTCGCGGTGCATCTCGACGACGAGCGCGTCGCTGCTGTCGAACTTGAGCTGCCCCCGGACGCGGGTCACGAAGTCGAGCGCCACGCGCTGGCCGTAGAAGTCCTCGTCCACGTCGAGCACGAACGCCTCCACCCGGCGTTCCCGCCCGGAGAAGGTCGGGTTCGTGCCCACCGACACGGCGGCCGGGAGCCTGCGGCCGGACGAGTGCACGAACCAGCAGGCGTAGACGCCGTCCGCCGGGACCGCGGCGAACCGGGTCATCGACAGGTTCGCCGTCGGGAAGCCCAGCTCCTTGCCCCGCCCGTCGCCCCGGACCACGATGCCCTCCAGGCGGTGCGGCCTGCCCAGCGCGGCCGCGGCGGCGGTCACGTCGCCCGCGTCGATGCACGCGCGGATGTAGGTCGAGGAGAACGTCACGGCGTTGTCCCCCGGCTGGGTGTCGGTCACGAGATCCGCTCCTTCGGTGACGAAGCCGAACCTCTGGCCCAGGTGGCGGAGGAGGTCGACGTTGCCCGCGGCCTTCTGGCCGAAGGTGAAGTTCTCGCCCACCACGACGGCCGCCACGTGCAGGCGTTCCACCAGCACCTCGTGGACGAACTCGTCGGCGGGCACGCGGGACAGCTCCAGGGTGAACGGCAGCACGCAGAACGTGTCCACGCCCAGCTGCTCCACCAGTTCGGCACGGCGGCGCAGCGTCGTGAGCTGCGCCGGGTGCGAACCGGGCCGGACGACCTCGGACGGGTGCGGGTCGAAGGTCATCAGGACGCTCGGCACACCCCGCTGGCGGGCCAGCTCGACGGCCCGGCCGATGAGCGCCTGGTGCCCCTTGTGCACCCCGTCGAACACGCCGATGGTCACGACGCAACGACCCCAGCCGCCCGGTAGGTGATCTAGTCCTCGCCAGCGTTGCACGGGCAAGAGCCTACGGCTCCGGCACGGCGGGCCGCTGGTGGCGGGTGGTCACGCCCGCCCGTCGTCGTGATTCAACCGTTCGAGGGATTCTCCCGAAGTATCCGAAGGCGCTCCAGAAGTCGCCCGGCCTCGACCATGATCAAATCACCGGTTCCTGGGACCCCTTGTCCCACCTCGAGCAAGTCCTCGAGCTCGGCGTAAGCCGCGTCGTATTCGTGCTGGCCGAACCAAACGCGAGCAATCCCCCAGTGGACTTCCAGGGTATCCGGATCTTGCGGACCGAGGATGCGTTTCCGGACGCTCAACGCGTGGCTGTAGAACTCGAACGCCTGTGCGTGCAGCCCGCTGAAGAGGCAGAACTCCGCAGCCCGGAATGACGTTCGCGCGAGCACGAGTGCCGGGTGCTCCGAGCCGTCGGAGGCCCGGTCCAGGCCTGCCGTCCACTCCGGCAGCGCGTCGCAGTGCACCAGCAGCGCGTGCCAGTGCCACCAGCTTCCCGGCTTGTCCGGATCCAGCTGTTGGGCGGCGGAGTCCAACAACGCGATGCAGGCCTGCCTGTACGACTGCTCGTCCGACTCGTCAGTTCCACTGCGCATCACGTCTCGCACGACTGGATGCAGCACCGCGCCTTGCTGCTGGACCGGATCGCCGTTCTCGTGGATCAGGAATGGATGGACTATCGGGACCGTGTCCAGCAACTGAAGGTCGCTCAGTCCCTTGAGAGTCGCTCGCAGGCCAGCCGACGTCGGATTCCCAAAAACGGGGGAACGGCTGAGCACGCGATCGTCCAGCAGGAAGTGGGGAACCGGTTCCTGGGCGAACCGTGACAGCAGACGCAACAGCGGCCGGGCCATCGTCAAACCTCGCGCGGTGAGCAGGTCCAACGAAAGCTCCCACGTTCGGTTCAAGAGTTCCCGATCCGGAACACCGTGCGACGCGGTGACCGCCAACTCCGGGATCCAGCTCTCCGGCGACTCCAGATACTCGGCGAACGTTCGGGCAAGTCGCGAACCCGGCAGGTCCGGAGCCTCGCGCGCGACGACGAGATATCGGCCGACGGCCTTGAGCGCGAGCGGCAGGCCGCCCAAGCGCTCGGCGAGTCTGAGAGCGTCGACGACGGTCCCGGCGCACGGAGCGATGTCCTCGAGCAGCGCGGCGCCGTCAGCGGGCTCGAGGACGGCGACCGGACGAAGGGACACCGACGGTCCCCAAGTGTCAGGAGAGTGATCCCGCGTCGTCACCAGCAACGCGCCGCCCTCGCACGGCACTCGCACCCAGCCGGTCCCGTCGCTGACACGAGCACCGGCGGCGGACAGGAGCTGCGCGTCGTCAGCACCGTCGATGACCAGCAACCATGGCTCGGAGAATGCCGTGAGGGCTCGCCACAGGAGGTCGGGAGCCGACGCTTGGCCGGACCAGGCGCGAGCGACGTCCTCGGACTTCGCTCCCGCGTTCAACGCGACTTCGCGCAGTCCATCACCCAAACTCGTCGCGGTGGTCGCGTCGACCCACCACACGACCGAGGACGAGCGCACTTCCCTGACCACGGAGAGAGCGACCGTCGTCTTGCCGTAGCCGCCCGCACCGTGGAGCGCGACGACCCGACCGCCGAGGTGCTCGACCACGTCAGCCACCAGGTCGTCGCGCCCGTAAACCTGAGTGCCCAGCCGTCCGATCGGTGGAGCGATGGAGATGAGTCCCGGCTCCACGGGCCGCTGCTCCAGTCCGACGCGCAGGTCACCGCCCGCTTGGTAGATGCGAGCACCGCCTGATCCCGCGGCGTGCTGGTCGAACGACTCGGTCAAGGGTGCTCATCGCTCCGGACGTGCCTGCAAACAACTGGGAAGAGCATCTTAGGGCTGCGGAGGCTCTTCCACGGTCATGTCCCGACCGGCCTGGTGGATCGTGCTGCCGCCGTGCGCGGTGGCCGTCTGGTTCACGGTCGTGTGGACCGTGCCGATGGAGCCCGACTGGATCAGCGGGCCGCCGACCGGGCCGGGCGCCTCGTTGTGCACCTTCCGGGGTTTCTCCTCCTCAGGAGGTGGCGTGGCCTGCACGCGCAGGGCGGCCACCACCCCCAGGCCGGTGAGGGCCACCACCGCCACCCACGCCCACGGGTCGTCGCGCCACTCGGTCGCCAGGTTGATCGCCACCCCGGTCGCCGACGTGGCCACGCCGGTCACCGCCGGCCACACCCATCTCGCCATGCCCGTCAACGCTAGTCAGCCCGCCGGGGACAGGACTACCACCGACCTGGCCACCCCGTCCTCGTCCTTGGCCAGCGCGACGACGTGACCGTCGGGGCCGAAGACGCCGTAGGTGCCGTCGAACCCGCCCGCGGGGAGGCGCTGGCCGTGGGACAGCGCGACCACCTCGGCCGGGTCGATCTCGCGGCGGGGGAACGCGGTGGCGACGGCCGAGTCCAGGTCGAGGGACAGGCCGGGGTCGGCCTCGAGCTTCTCCAGCGTCCGGGCGACCCGCAGGTCGAACGGGCCGACGCGGGTGCGGCGCAGCGCGGCCAGGTGGCCGCCGACGCCGAGGTCCGCGCCGAGGTCGCGGGCCAGCGCGCGGACGTACGTGCCGGACGAGCACTCGACCATGACGTCCAGCTCGGTCGTCGCGCCCTCGCGGCGGATGGACAGGACGTCGAAGCGGTGCACGGTGACGGGCCGCGGGGGCAGGTCGACCTGCTCGCCGTCGCGGACGCGGGCGTACGCGCGCTTGCCGTCGACCTTGACCGCGCTCACGGCGCTGGGCACCTGCTGGATCGGGCCGGTCAGCTTCGCGACGCCCGCGCGGATGTCGTCCTCGGGCACGGCGGAGGCGTCCACAGTGGACAGCACCTCCCCCTCGGCGTCGTCGGTGGTGGTCGACGAGCCGAGGGAGATCGTGGACAGGTAGGCCTTGCTGTCCAGCGCGAGGTGGCCGAGGAGCTTGGTGGCGCGCTCGATGCCGAGCACGAGGACGCCGGTGGCCATCGGGTCGAGCGTGCCCGCGTGGCCCACCTTGCGGGTGCCGAGGATGCGGCGGACGCGCGCCACCACATCGTGCGAGGTCATGCCGTCCGGCTTGTCGATGACGACCAGGCCGGGCGGGACGGAGGGACGGGGCTGGCGAGGAGTTGCGGACACGAGCGAGGATCTTAGGCTGCGGTGTAGGCGTCCCATCGCCTGAGCCGCAACTGGACCGGCACGTCCTCGCCCCGCGCCTCGGCCTCGAACACCGCCGTGCGCGCCCGACGCCACCAGACGGCCGTCCGCCAGAACCCCAGCAGCAGGGTCGCGCCCATCGACAGGAACGCGATCCGGTACGCCTGGGCCGGTGGCAGGCCGTCGCAGAGGTCGAGCAGGACGCCGACCGCCAGCGCGGACGTCGTGACGGCCGCGAAGCCGCCGACGTTCACCACGCCGGTGGCCGTGCTGACGCGGTGCATCGGGTTGTAGTCGCGGGCGAGCGCGAAGCCGATGCCGGAGATCGGGCCGCCGAGCGACAGCACCAGGAACACCACCACGACGAACGGCGTCGGCACGACACCGCCCGGCCACGCGAGCAGGCCGGTCCAGGCGACGACGGTCGCGCCGAGGAACCAGAGCGCGATCGGCATCCGCAGCTCCGGCTTGCGGGAGATGACCCCGCCGAGGACCGGTCCGGACACGATCGCGCCGACGACCAGCAGGCTGAGCAGCGAACTCGCGCCCGCGCGGGACATCCCCTGCCCCTCCACGAGGTACGGGAAACCCCACAGCAGGCCGAGGACGGCGGGCGTGGACATGGTGGAGAAGTGCGTCCAGAAGCCCAGCCGGGTGCCGGGGACGCGCCACGCCGTGGCGACCTTCCGCAGCACGGTGCGCGCCGACTCCGGCTCCAGCACCGGCACGACGACACCCACGGGCACGTCACGCAGCCTGCGGAACGCCACCAGGGCGTAGGCGCCGGTCACCAGGCCCGCGCACAGGAACGTCCACGTCCACCCGGCGCTGCCGAGCAGCAGCGTCAGCGGGACCGTGGCGACGAGGTTGCCGACGCCGCCGAGCACGGACGAGATCGCGACGATCATCGGGAACCGGCGGGCCGGGAAGTGGGCGGCGGCCAGGCGCAGGACGCTGACCCACGTCATGGCGTCGCCGACGCCGAGGACGGCGCGGGCGGCCAGGCCGAGCGGGTAGGTGTCCGCGAGGGCGAAGAGGGTCTGGCCGAGGCCCATCATCAGGGCGGCGGCGGTGAGGACGCGGCGCGGGCCGAAGCGGTCCACGAGGAGTCCGGTGGGGATCTGCATGAGGGCGTAGAGCCCGATCTGGAGCACTGTGAAGGTGCCCAGCGCGGCGGGTCCTACCCCGAAGCGCTCGCTCGCTTCCAGTCCCGCGACGCCGAGCGACGTGCGGTGGAACAGAGCGGCGATGTAGACGACGATGGCGGTGGTCCAGATCAGCCACGCTTGCTTCGTGGCGCGATCGACCGGCAAGGCACACGCTCCTCCGGGTAGTCGGTCCACCCAGTACATCGGAGATCGTTGCCAAGTGGTAACCAAATGCGGTGGTGCTCCTGCACACATCCCACCTACCGGACCGCGCCCACCACCGACCAGTGCTCCGAGCGGGTGCGCAGCACGAGCGTGACCAGTCGCAGCAGCATGAACAGCGACAACCCGGTCCAGATCCCGACCAGGCCCCAGTCGAACGCCAGCGACAGCCAGATCAGCGGCAGGAACCCGATCCCGGCCGACAGCAGCGTCGCCGTGCGCAGGAAGGCCGCGTCACCGGCCCCGAGCAGCACGCCGTCCAACGCGAACACGACACCCGCGATCGGCTGCAACGCCACGAAGAACCACCACGCGTGCGGGATCTCGGCGAGCACGCCGGGGTCCGTGGTGAACACCTTCGGCAGCACCCCCGCCACGGCGGCGAACACGATCCCCAGCCCGATCCCGAACACCAGCCCGTACCCGGTGATCTGCCACGCGAACCTGCGCGCCTTGACCCGCTCCCCCGCGCCCAGCGCCGCGCCGACGATGGCCTGCGCCGCGATGGCGAGCGAGTCCAGCACCAGCGCGAGGAACATCCACAGCTGGAGCACCACCTGGTGCGCGCCCACGGCGGCGATCGACGTGCGCGCCGCCACCGAGGCAGCGGACACGAAGCACGCCTGGAACGCCAGGCTGCGCACGATCAGGTCCCGTCCCAGCCCCAGTTGGGCGCGCATCAGCGCCGGAACGGGCCTCAACGCCACGTCCTCGGCGAACAGCGCGCGGAAGAACAGGCTCGCGGACACGACCTGCGCCACCACGTTGGCGATGGCGGACCCCTCCAGCCCCAGCCCGACGGGGTAGACCAGCACCGGGCACAACACGGCGGACAACCCGTTGCCCAGCAACACGTACCGCAGCGGCCGAGCGGTCTCCTGCACCCCGCGCATCCACCCGTTGCCCGCCAGCGTCACGAGGATGAACGGAGCCCCGAACAGGGCGATCCGGATCCACCCGACGGCGGCGTCGGCCACCGCCCCGTCACCCGCGAGCAGCCGGGCCACCGGCCCGGCGAGCACCTGCCCCAAGGCGATCAGCAGGACACCGACGCCCAGGGCCAGCCAGGTGGCCTGGACGCCCTCCTCCACGGCCTCCTTGCGCCGCCCCGCGCCGTGCAACCGCGCGGCGCGGGACGTCGTGCCGTAGGCGAGGAACGTGAGCTGGGCGGCGACCTGCGACAGGATCACGCCGCCCAACGCCAACCCTGCCAGCGGCAAGGCCCCCAGGTGCCCCACCACGGCCGTGTCGACCAGGACGTAGAGCGGTTCGGCTGCCAGGACGCCCAGTGCCGGGACGGCCAAGGCCAGCACCCGCCGGGGCGGGACGCGGTCGTTGTCGGTCACGCGCGCGACAGCGCTTCCACGAGGTCGGCCAGCACCTGCTCGGCGGGCCCCTTCGCGGTGAACCCGGCGGCCCGCCGATGCCCGCCACCACCCAGGAGCTGGGCGATCTCGCGCACGTCGACCTTGCTGATCGACCGCAACGACACCGACCACGTCTGGGGCCGCAACTCCTTCAGCACGGCGGCCACCTCGGCCTCCTGGGCCGTGCGGATCAGGTCCACCACGCTCTCCACCTCCTCCGGCCGCAGGCCCCTGGAGTCGTCGAGCGTGACCACCGCGTGCACCAGTCCCAGCCCGTGGGCGGCCTCCTGGTCCAAAGTGGTCCGACCGAGGACCTTGGCCAGCATGTTCAAGTACCCGAACGGGTGGCTGTCCATCAACGGCCGCGCCACGGCCTCCGCGTCCACCCCGGCGTCGATCAGCCGGGCGGCCACCAGGTGGGTCGACGCGCTGGCGTGCCGGAACGACCGGGTGTCGGTGACCAGACCCGCGTAGACGCAGCGGGCGATCGGCTCGTCGACCTCCACGCCCAGCACGTCCAGGAGGCGCAGCACGACCAGCGCGGTCGCCTCGGCCTCGTCGTCGACGACGTTGACGGTCCCGAAACCGGGGTTCGACACGTGGTGGTCGAGCACCACGACCTGGCCACCGGCCTCGCTCGTGGCGCCCACCCGGTTGCCCAGCGGTCCGAGCCTGCCCACGCTGCCCGCGTCCAACGCCACCAGCACCGGCGGCACGGCGGGCACCTCGCCCGCGGGCACGAGCAGCCCCGCGACGTCCAGCCCCCGCAGGGTCTCCGGCACCTCGGCGGGCGCTCCGAAGGAGACCCGAACAGCCGCACCGCGCCGGTGCAGGGCCAGTCCCAGCGCCAACGCGCTCCCCAGCGCGTCCGCGTCGGGGTTCACGTGGGCCAGCAGCGTGACATCGGGGGCGGTCGCGAGGACGGCGGCGGCCGCGGCCAGCTCGGCAGTCAAGTCTTGGGGCACCGCGACACGGTAACTCCGCCACCCGGCTCGGTGCCGCCGAAATCTGTGCAGGTGGTCACTCGCGGCGGGTACGACAACGGGCCGACCCCTCCAGGGATCGGCCCGTCACCACATGGCTCAACTCTTCGACGAGTCCTCGTCCACGAGGTCGTCGTCCTCGGCGTCGGCTTCGCGCGGCGCCTTGTACGGGTCCGCCTCACCGGCGGGCTCGGCGCCGATCGCGATCTTCGCGACCTTCTCGTCCCGGTGGCGAGCCCTGGCGAGCAGCTCCTCCATCCGCCGGGCCTCGTCCGGCACCGTGTCCGTCATGAAGGCGAGGGTCGGCGTGAACCGCACCCCGGTCTGCGCCCCCACCATGCTGCGGAGCACGCCCTTGGCGCTCTCCAGCGCCATGGCGGCCCCGGCGTAATCCGGCTCGGAGTCCAACTTCTCACCAAGGACGGTGTAGTACACGACGGCGTCGTGCAGGTCGCCGGTCACCTTGGTGTCGGTGATGGTCACCCGAGCGAGCCGCGGGTCCTTGACCTCGTGTTCGATCGCCGACGCGACGATCTGCGAGATCCGCTTGGCGAGCTTGCGAGCCCGTGCCTGATCGGCCACGGCGTTCTCCTCTTTTACTCGTCCTCCGACCCAAGCAACCTGTGCTTGGCGGAGAGCAGTTCAACCTCGGGTCGGCAGGCCACCAGTCGTTCGCAGGAGGTCAGCAGATCCCTGACATGGGAGGCGTCCGCCGCGACGACCGCCACCCCGATCAACGCGCGGCGGTGCAGGTCCAGATGACCGGCTTCGGCCGCGGAGACCTCGAACTTGCGCCGCAGTTCCGCCACGACGGGCCGGACCACGGAACGCTTTTCCTTCAACGAGTGGACGTCGCCGAGCAACAGGTCCAGCTCGAGTGATCCTACGAACACGGGCATCACCACGGGGGTAGCGGGCAAAGGTGCGGGGCCGCCCGGAAGGACGGCCCCGCACCTGCACCCTCGACTATCAGGCGCGGGGCTTCTCGCGCATCTCGAAGGTCTCGACGATGTCGCCGACCTTCAAGTCGCTGTAGTTGCCCAACGTCAGACCACACTCGAAGCCCTCGCGGACCTCGGTCGCGTCGTCCTTGAACCGCCGCAGCGAGCTGATCGGCAGGTTCTCCTGGATGACGTTGTTGTCGCGCAGCAGGCGGGCCCGCGCGTTGCGGCGGATCTCGCCCGACAGCACCATGCAACCCGCGATCGTGCCGACCTTGGAGGACTTGAACACGTCGCGGACTTCCGCGCGGCCCAGCTGAACCTCTTCGTACTCCGGCTTGAGCATGCCCTTGAGGGCCGCTTCGATCTCGTCGATCGCCTGGTAGATCACCGTGTAGTAGCGGACGTCGATGCCCTCGCGGTTGGCCAGCTCGGTGGCCTTGCCCTCCGCACGGACGTTGAAGCCCAACACGATGACGTTGTCGGCGATGGCGAGGTTGATGTCGCCCTCGGTGACGCCACCGACGCCGCGGTGGATGACCCGCAGCTCGACGTCGTCGCCGACCTCGATCTTCATGAGCGCGTCCTCGAGTGCCTCGACGGTACCCGAGTTGTCGCCCTTGATGATCAGGTTGAGCTGGTTCGTCTCCTTCAGAGCCGCGTCCAGGTCCTCGAGGCTGACCCGCTTGCGCTTGGAGGCGTTCATGGCGTTGCGCTGGCGTGCCTGGCGGCGCTCGGCGATCTGGCGGGCCACGCGGTCCTCGTCGACGACGAGGAACGTGTCACCGGCGCCGGGCACCGAGGTCAGGCCGATGACCTGCACCGGGCGGGACGGGGTCGCCTCGATGACGTCCACGTTGTGCTCGTCGACCATCCGACGGACACGGCCGTAGGCGCCACCGGCGACGATCGAGTCGCCGACGCGGAGCGTGCCGCGCTGGACCAGGACGGTGGCAACCGGACCACGGCCGCGGTCGAGGTGCGCCTCGATGGCGACACCCTGCGCTTCCATGTTCGGGTTGGCCCGCAGGTCGAGCGAGGCGTCGGCGGTCAACAGGATGGCCTCGAGGAGACCGTCGATGTTGATGCCCTGCTTCGCCGAGATGTCGACGAACATGGTGTCGCCACCGTATTCCTCGGCCACCAGGTTGTACTCGGTGAGCTGCTGCCGGATCTTGTCCGGGTTCGCGCCCTCCTTGTCGATCTTGTTCACCGCGACCACGATCGGCGCGCCTGCCGCCTGGGCGTGGTTGATCGCCTCGACCGTCTGCGGCATGACGCCGTCGTCGGCCGCGACCACGATGACCGCGATGTCCGTGGACGTCGCGCCACGGGCACGCATGGCGGTGAACGCCTCGTGACCGGGGGTGTCGATGAAGGTGATGAGGCGCTCGTTGCCCTCGAGCTCGGTCCGCACCTGGTAGGCGCCGATGTGCTGGGTGATGCCACCGGCCTCGCCCTCGTGCACCTTCGTCTTGCGGATGGTGTCGAGGAGGCGAGTCTTACCGTGGTCGACGTGGCCCATGACGGTGACGACCGGCGGTCGGATGACCAGGTCCTCCTCGCCACCGGCGTCGTCGCCGTAGGTGATGTCGAACGTGCCCAGCAGGTCGCGGTCCTCTTCCTCGGGGGAGACGACCTGGACCTGGTAGTTCATCTCGGAGCCGAGCAGCTCCAGGATCTCGTCCGACACGGACTGCGTGGCCGTGACCATCTCACCGAGGTGGAACAGCACCTGCACCAGCGAGGCCGGGTTGGCGTTGATCTTGTCGGCGAAGTCGGTCAGCGACGCGCCGCGGGGCAGACGGACGACCTCGCCGGAACCCTTCGGCAGGCGAACGCCGCCGACCGAGGGTGCCTGCATGTTGTCCATGTACTCCTGGCGCTTCTGGCGCTTGGACTTGCGTCCACGGCGCGCGGGGCCACCGGGGCGACCGAAGGCGCCCGCCGTGCCACCACGACCGGCACCGCCACCACCGGGACGACCGCGGAAACCGCCGCCACCACCGGCCGGGGCACCGCCGCCGCCACCGGGGCGGAAGCCGCCACCGCCGCCACCGCCACCGCCGCCACCACCGGCGCCGCCGGGACGGAAGCCACCGCCGCCGCCACCGCCGCCACCGGGACGGAAGCCGCCACCGGCGCCACCGCCGCCACCGGGACGACCGCCACCGCCGCCACCGCCACCGGGACGGCCACCGCCGCCACCAGGGCTGGGACGACCGCCGCCACCACCGGGGCGGGGAGCGGGCGCCGGACGACCGGGCATCATGCCGGGGTTCGGGCGAGGAGGCATCGAGCCGGGGTTCGGACGGGGGCCGCCGGAACCGGCGGAACCGCCGGGACGGGGACCGGCCGGACGGCTGTCGCCGGGCTTGGACGAGGGACGGCGGTCGTTCGAGCCACCGCTGTCGCGCTCACCCTGGTTGCCGCCACCGGGCTGGCCACCACCGGGCTGGCCGCCCGGACGCGGGCCGGACGGACGCGGCGCGGGTGCGCCACCGCCGACGCCGAACGGGTTGTTGCCGGGCCGCGGCGGACGGGGTCCGGCGGGCTTCGGCGACTGCGGCTTCGGCGGAACCACGGACGGGCTCTGCTGGGCCGCGGGCTGCGCGGGCTGCTGCTGCGGCACGACGCGCGGGCCCGGACGGGGACCGGCGGGGCGCTGCGGCTGCTGCTGCGCGGGGGACGGCGCGGGCGCCGACGGGGCCTGCGCGGCGGCCGCGGGAGCCACCGGGGCCTGGGGCTGCTGGACCTTCGCCGCAGGGGCGACCGGAGCGGGCGCGGGGGCAGCGACCGGCTGCGGCGCGGGCTTCGGGGCCGGGGGCTTCGGACCGGGCATCGGGCCGGGACGGCCGGGGACCGGACCGGGGCGACCGGGCACGGCGGGCTTGGCGTCGGACCTGGAGTCCGACGTCGACTGGACGGACGGGGCCGGCGCGGGGGCCGACGGCTTCGGCGGGCCGGGACGGCCTGCCGGCTTCGGCTTCGCATCGGTCTTCGAGTAGGCGTCCCTCAGACGGCGGGCCACCGGGGCCTCGACCGTGGAGGACGCGGACTTCACGTACTCGCCCTGGTCGGCGAGCTTCGTGAGCACTTCCTTGCTGGTGACGCCGAGCTCTTTCGCGAGCTCGTGCACACGGGCCTTCCCTGCCACTGGACTCCTCTGTTGATGAGGCCGGCGGCAGTCCCGTCGACCTCGTCTTAACGTCGCGCGTTCATGTCTTCAGCTTCACGGCTGACTCATGACGGGTCGACCTGCTTCCCTACTCCTCGCCGCGGGACGTTCCCGCGGCCTTCTCATGCTGCTCGAGGTGCTCGCGCACGCGATCGACGGCGAGCGGACCCTGGACCCTGAGGGCCCTGGGGAACGCTCGTCGCCGTTCGGCGTTCGTGAGGCAATCGAGATCAAGGTGCAACCAAGCGCCCCGACCCGGCAACCGTCGGCGGGTGTCCGGGACCAGGGTCCCGTCCACCACCACCACGCGCAGCAGCTCGGAGGGCAACGTCCGAGCGCGGCATCCAATGCACGTACGAGCTGGGCCGATGTGCGTTGCAACCGATCCCCGACGTTCAACCACTGAGTAGTCTATCCCCTACAGCTCATTCAGCCGAACCGGACGCGGTCGCCCCGGCGGGTGCGGAGGGCGCCGCTTCGGCGTCACTGCGGATGTCGATGCGCCATCCGGTCAGCCGCGCGGCGAGCCGCGCGTTCTGGCCCTCCTTGCCGATGGCGAGCGACAACTGGAAGTCCGGCACCACGACGCGCGCCGTCTTCGCACGCTCGTCGAGCACCGTGACAGACACAACCTTGGCCGGTGACAAGGCATTCCCGACGAACGTGGCCGGGTCGTCCGAGTGGTCGATGATGTCGATCTTCTCGCCCGCCAGCTCGCTCATGACGTTGCGGACGCGGGCTCCCATGGGCCCGATGCAGGCGCCCTTGGCGTTGACGCCGGACACGGTCGACTTCACCGCGATCTTCGAACGGTGACCCGCCTCACGTGCCACCGCGGGGATCTCCACGGTGCCGTCCGCGATCTCCGGGACCTCGAGGGCGAACAGCCGCCGCACGAGGTTCGGGTGCGTCCGGGACAGGGTGATCTGCGGGCCGCGCGCGCCGCGCGAGACGCCGACGACGTAGCACTTGAGCCGCGAGCCGTGCTCGTAGGTCTCGCCGGACACCTGCTCGGCCGGGGGCAGCACGCCCTCGGTGTCACCCACCTGGACGACGACCATCCCGCGGGCGTTCGCGCGGGCGTCGCGCTGGACGACGCCGCCGATGATCTCGCCCTCCTTCGCGGAGAACTCGCCGAAGGTGCGCTCGTGCTCGGCGTCGCGCAGGCGCTGGAGGATCACCTGGCGGGCGGTGGTCGCGGCGATGCGGCCGAAGCCCTCGGGGGTGTCGTCCCACTCGTCGGCGACGCCGCCGTCGGGCGAGAGGTCCTGGGCCAGCACGCGGACGGCGCCGGTCTTCTTGTCGATCTCCACGCGGGAGTGCGCGTGGTGGCCCTCGGTGTGCTTGTAGGCCGTCAGGAGCGCGGTCTCGATTGCTTCCAGCACGACCTCGAAGGGGATGTCCTTGTCCCGTTCGATCGCGCGGAGAGCAGCGATGTCGACGTTCACCTCGACTCCTCCTTCGATTCGGTTGCGGTGTCGTCGTCGTGCTGTCCGGGTTCGAGCAGGGACAGCTCCGCGACGGGGGCGGGCTTGAACTCGATCTCCACGACGGCGCGTTCGATCGCGCGGTACTCGACGCGGCGCAGCTCGCCCTTGACCAGCAGGACGACCCCGTCGTCGTCGGCCTGGCCGACGCGGCCGAACCACTCGACGGAGTCGGGCTGCTTGACCTTGACGAGCCGCAGCTTCGCGCGCCGCCAGTGGCGGGGCTTCGTGAGCGGGCGGTCGGCGCCAGGAGACGTGACTTCGAGCGTGTACGGACCTGCCATCAGGTGGTCGACTTCGTCGAGCGCGGCGGCGACGGCGCGGCTGGCCTGGGCCACCTCGTCCAGTCCGATGCCGTGCTCGGCGTCCACGACCACCTTGACCAGCCTGCGACGCCCAGCCTGATGCACGTCGAGCAGTTCCAGGTCGAAGCCGATGGCCGCGACCGCCTCCTGCACGACGGGTTCTAGCTGCGCGGCGAGGTCTCCGCGCGGCGGGCTGGACATTTGGTTACTCCCAGAAGTCTCAGGATGCAGTACACGGGCATGGGAACCCCGGCCGACGCTGCACTCGCCGGTCGTGGTCGCTCAGACTATCTCGTTCGGAGACCTTCCACGGCCACCGTCGATCACGGCGGCTCTGGCAGGATCGGTACACGTGATCGCCGAATCCCGTGGTCCGCTGCTCAGCCGACGCCGGGTGCTGCTCGCCGCAGCTTCCGCGCCGTTGGCAGTCGCGTGCACCACACCGCCGCCCGCTCCCCCGCCGCCCGACCCGTTGGCCGAGTTGGCGGTTCAAGCACGCGCGGACGCCGCGCTGGCGACCGCGGCCGGGGCGTCCGAGGTCGCCGACGCCCGTGCCGAGCACGCGAAGCTGTTGCAGGCGGAGGTGGATCGTGCGCGGCCCAGTGGGCCGTCGTCGTCTGCTGCTCCGGCCAGCACGTCCACGCCTCCTCCGCCGTCTGGTGCGACGCCGGATGAGGTGGTGGCGGCTCTCAATGCCGCGCAGAAGGCGGGGACGGAGCTTCTGGCTACCGTGCCCAGTTATCGGGCGGGGTTGCTCGGGTCCGTTGTCGCGGGGTGCGCCAGCCTGGTGGAGGCCATGTCATGAGTCAGCCGTCTTCCGCTGCTGCGGGTAAGCCGACCGGGGACGCGGTGCAGGCCGTGCAGGACGCGTTGGCCGCGGAGCACGCGGCTGTGTGGACGTATGGGCTGGTCAGCGCGTTTATTCGGCAGGGGGATCAGACTGCTGAGGGGGCGAACGCTCATCGGGCTCGGCGGGATGCCACGGAGCGGTTGCTGCGGGACGCGTCTACTGAGCCGGTGCCGCCTGCGGCTGCTTATCTGCCGCCTGCGCCGGTGACGGATTCGGGGTCTGCCATTGCGGCGTTGGTGGCGGTGGAGTTGGACGGGTGTGTGGCTTGGCGAGGGGTGTTGGAGCGTACTGAGGATGCTGACCTGCGGCGTAGTGCGTTGGATGCGTTGACCGCTAGTGCGGTGCGGGTGACTCGGTGGCGGAAGACGGGTGGGCTGTCGCCGGTGTCGTTGGCGATGCCGGGGACGGCGGTGGGGTAGCTGGGCGGCCTTTGGGTTGCGGGTCTGTTCGACCACAAGCCTTTGGCGACGGCCGGCTTGACTTGGGGCCCCTAGATTTGAGCCTTAGTCGGGCCAAAACGGCAGGTGGAGAAGCCGGAAGCCCGACTAATTTTAAGGCTCAAATCCCCCAAGTAAAGCCGGCCTCTCAACAGCAGACGCGTGCCAGTAGGAAGTCACACGGCAGGTGTGTTCGGTCAGGCAGTCACACGGCTGGTGTGCTCGGTCAGGCAGTCACACAGCCGTCGCTTGCGGCCGTCGATTGCGGCCGTCGATTGCGGCCGTCGCTCACAAGGGGGTCTGTCAGCCCGTCATGTCGTCTGCTAGGCGGAAGGCGTCGGTGCTGATGCGCTTCATCAGCTTGTTGTGCTCCGCCTCGTCCGGGCCGTGCTTGACGGTGTCCGTTTCGACGATGACGACCTTGCGGTCCTCCAGCTTGGAGGAGAAGCCGCCGGACGCGAGCTTCTTCAGGTCGGGGACCGTCGCCACGCCCTCCAGGACGAGGTCGTTCACGTTGCCGGTGCCGTCGCGGCTGGTCAGTTCCTTGAGCTGGGCGGCTTCCGGGGCGGTCCGCATGGTCACGACCGACACGGACGTGTACGCGGTGCGGCCGTCGTCGAGGGTCGTGGTGAAGAGCTGGCGGACCAGCTTCTCGCACGGGTTCTTCGCGAGGAAGTCCTTGGTGGCGCTGTAGGCGTGGTCGGCGCACTCGGTGACCTTGAGCGGCGCGGGCACCTGCTCTGACTTGGCGAACTCGAACTCGCCCTTCGGGGCGGTCGAGGTCGTCGCGGCCGGGGTCGTCTTGTCTGGGCCGCTGGTGGAGTCGATCAGCAGCCACACCAGCGCGGCCACCAGCGCGACGGCGACTAGGCCGAGCGCCTTGAACGGCAGGGCGCGCTGCTGGGGCGGGCGCGGTGGCTGCTGCTGAGGCGGTGGAGGCTGGTACCCCATGGCGTTCGTGGCCATCAGCGAGTCGAGCTTGCCGATCTCCGAACGCCACAGCGGGGCAGTGTCATTCACCCCTGGGGGATGAATCCTGGGGAGCTGCTGCGTCACCTCTTCGGGTGACTCCTTGGGGGCCGACACAGGACGAAACGGTATCCGACGACGGTCACGAGAGCGCTTTGAGCACGATTTCGACGTCGTCGAACGTGGTGTACAGGTGGCAGCCGAGCCGGACCTTGCCCGCGCGGACGCTGGCGGTCACACCGGCCTTGACCAGGCGTTCCTTCGCGTTCGGGCGGTCGATGGCGATGATCGCGGAGTTCGTGGGCGGCAGGTCGAGACCGGTGAGGATTTCGTTCGCCATCCCGATGTCGTGGGCGCGCACCGCAGCCAGGTCCTGTGACGCGAGCCACGGCAGGGCGACCGCCGCGCCGACCTGCGCCAGCCAGACGGGTGACGTGTCCAGTGCTCGCGCGGAGGACGCCAAGCGGAGCGGCAGGCCGTAGACCGTGGCCCACGGGTCCTCCCCCGCGTACCAGTTGGCGTTCACCGGGATCGCGGTCTCCAGCGCCTCGGGCCGGGCGGCCAGCCACGCCGTCCCGCGGGGCGACAGCAGCCACTTGTAGCCCGCCGCGACCACCCAGTGGGCCCAGCCGACGTCCAGGGGCAGCCAGCCGAGGGCCTGCGTGGCGTCCAGCAGCACCGGCACGCCGGTCGCGCGAAGCCCGTCCAGGTCGGCGATCCGACCGTCGGCGGACTGCACGACGCTGACCGCCACCAGGTCGTGGCCGTCCGCGGCCGACGCCAGCTCGTCCAGCTCCACCTCGGTGACGGTGTGGCCGAGCGCCGCGAACGGGAACGTGAGGCTGGTGAACTCGCCGCGCGCCACCAGCACCCGCGAGCCGCGCGGCAGGCTCGCCGCCACGACCGCCACGAGCTGCGACACGGACGTCCCGATGGCGACCTGCTCGACGGGCATCCCGACGAGCCGTCCGAACGCCTCGCGGGCCGTCGCCACGCTCGCGTCGAACACCGGCGGCTGGTCCGCGCCGCTCGCCCACCGCCGCACGGCCTCCCCGACCGCGTCGGCCACCGCCTTCGGCGGGATCCCGATGCTGGGGCTGTTGAAGTAGCCCAGCGGAACGTCGAACTCCCCACCGAACGCGGTACGCATGGGACCGACACTACCCACCGGTTCACGCCATCCGCAGCACGTTCCTCGTCACCCGCTGGGCCGCGTCCGAGCAGAGGAAGGCGATCACGTCGGCCACCTCGCCCGCCTCGGCCACGCTGAACCGGGACCGCACCTCGTCGCTGATCCAGCCGGTGTCGGTGACCGGCGGGTGCACGACGTTCGAGGTGATCCCGTGGCCCAGCAGCTCGGCGCCGGCGGACATGGCGTAGTTCTCCAGCGCCGCCTTGGCCGCGCCGTAGGACACCTCGCTCGGGAACCCCTGGGGGCTGCCGGAGGTGAGGCTGACGATCCGGCCCCAGTTGCCGCCGCGCGCGATGTGCCGCCGGGCGAACTCGGCGATGAGCAGGGCCGTGGCGCGGGCGTCGACGGCGAACTGCGCGTCGAACGTGCCGCTGGTGACCGGCCGCAGTGCGCGGCCGAGCTGGTCGGTGTCCTCGGTGAGGAACGTGTCCTGCACCCACCCGGAGGCGTTGTTGATCAGCACGTCGACCGGCCCGAAGACCCGTTCCGCCTCGTCGAACAGCTGGGCCGCGGTCTCCGGACGGGCCAGGTCGGCCTCCACGGCGTGCGCGCGGCCGCCCAGCGCGGTGATGACCTCGACGACCTCGTCCGCGCCGGAGTTGCGGCTGGTGAAGTAGGCCTCCGGCGTGCTCGGGTCGGGGTCGGGCTGGTAGCGCAGGAACGTGATCAGGACGTTGATCCCCTGCTGGGCCAGCGCTTTCGCGGTGGCGGCTCCGATGCCCTGGTTGGCGCCGGTGACGACGGCGGTGTGGATCATGCCGACGATCGTGCCCCACCGGTGCGCCGGTCGCACCCGCATTACCGTGGACGGGTGCGCAGCGAAGAGATCGAGATCAGGACGGGCTCGGAGGAGGTCGTCCACGACCTGACCTCCGCCGCCGAGCGGTTCCTCGCGGACGTGGACGGCGACGGCCTGCTCCACGTGTGGGTGCCGCACGCGACGGCGGGCCTCGCCGTGCTGGAGACGGGCGCGGGCAGCGACGACGACCTGCTCGCGGCGTTGCGGAAGCTGCTGCCCGCCGACGACCGGTGGCGGCACCGGCACGGCAGCCACGGCCACGGTCGTGACCACGTGCTCCCCGCGCTGGTGCCGCCGTACGCGACGATCCCGGTGCTAGGCGGTGTGCTGGCGCTCGGCACGTGGCAGTCGATCTGCCTCGTCGACACCAACGTCGACAACCCCGTCCGCAAGGTCCGCTTCAGCTTCCTTGCCGGGTAGCAGCACCACGGCGAGGCCGACGACCGCCATCACGCCGAACACCCACAGGGCGGTGGCGTTCACGTCGCCGCCCTGGAGCAGGTCGCGCAGGGTCTCGCTGGAGAAGCGGAACGGCGTCCACGACCACAGCAGCGCCCGGTAGGTCGGGTCGAGCAGTTCCGGCGACTGGCCCGCGACGGCCGGGGCCATCAGGTACAGCGGCCCGAGCACGGCCATGGCCCGCACCCCGAGCAGCCGGAACAGCCCGGCCTGGAGCAGCGCGAACGCCGCGGCCACCAGCGCGAGGAAGCCGAGCACGTCGGCACCGAGCGGCAGGGTGGAGTCCCACAGCCGCAGCAGGCCCACGACCACGCCGACGCTCAGCACGGTCGCGGTGGCGACCCCCAGCAGCCGTGCGCCGGGCCCGCTCCTCTTGGCCAGCACGGTGAACAGCCCGCCCGCGGCGAGCCCGGCGATCCACAGCAGCGCGCTCGCGGCCAGCGGGGCCGTGCGGCCCGCGGCGCTCGCCGGGTTCAGCGTCACCACGTCGGCCTTCAGCCCGAGGCTCTGCGCGACCCCGCCGAGCACCTGCTGGGCGACCTGCGTGCCGGACGGGTTGACCGCGCCCGACAGCACGACGCCCGCCCGACCGGGCGCCAGTTCCAGCACGCCGTAGACCTCGTCGGACGCCAGCAGCGCGCGGGCGTCGGCCGGGGTCGCCACCCGCCAGGCGACCTCGTCGGACGGGGTGCCCGCCAGCTGGTCGCCGACGGCCTTGAGCTGCGGTGGGGCGTCCGCGGCGACCGCCACGGCGAGGGGAACGCCGTGCGGGTGGGCGGTCGCCTGCACGCCGAACGTGAGCAGGCCGAGCACGAGCGCGACCACGGCTCCGGCGACGGCCGCGAGCACGGCCAGGACGGCAGGGCGCTGAGCCATGACGACTCCTCGATCTCATCGAACGTTGAATTATTGGCCGAAGGCTACGTCCGCCGCGGCAAAAAAGTCAACGCACGATGAATTAACGTCCAGGAGGTAGGTTCGGACCGTGACGCATCCAGGGGACGGGCAGGGCGGTTGGGGAGGCCAGCAGGGCGGCTGGGGGCAGCCCCAGTACCCGCCGACCGGTGGCTTCCCCCAGCAGCAGTCGCAGTACGGCGGTCTCGGCGTGTTCTCCGGCGGCCCGCCCACGCCGCCGAAGCGGTCCCGGTGGCCGATCATCGCGGCCGTCGTCCTGCTCGTGCTGGTGGCGGGCGGCGTGACCGCGTTCCTGGTCACGCGCAAGTCCGACGACCAGGCCGTCACGACGGTGTCCACGCCGAAGACCACCTCGCCGGACCCGACCACGTCCGCGAAGACCGCGGCGGCCTGCGAGGCGCACGCGGCGGGCTGGAACTGCCTGAAGGTCACCGCGCTCGCGGTCAGCTACGACGCGCCCGAGGCGTGGAAGCCGTACGACTTCAGCGGCCCCATCGAGGGCATGGACGCGAAGCTGATCGGCATCACGACCTACGGCGACTACGACTGCGGCGGCAAGACCTACAACCGCGGCAACGCGGGCGGCGTCCTCGTGGACAAGGCCGATCCCGGCGCGACGGCGAAGGACATCGCCGCCAAGCTGAGCGCCCAGTACTACAAGTCCGGCACCGCGACCCCCGCCATCGGCGAGCCGAAACCGTTGACGATCAAGGGAACGGCGTTGACCGGCGTGCAGGTCGACTCGGTCGTGACCACGACCGGCAACGACTGCCTGGCGACCAAGGGCGCCATCAAGGTGGCCGTGTTCCAGGGCGAGAAGAACATGCTGGTGTTCATGTCCAACGGCGACCTGGAGGGCGGCCCGTCCAGCGCGCCCGCCCCGGTCCGCGACGGCGACCTCCAGGCCGTGATCGACTCCATCAAGCCGCTGAAGCAGGGGTGAGCGTGAAGACGCTGGTGCTGTGGGACATCGACCAGACCCTCGTCAACGCGAAGGGCGTGGGCCACAGCTGGTACCAGGTGGCGCTGCACGCGGCCACGGGCGTGGAACTGGCCCACGTCCCCAGCTTCCCCGGCCGCACCGAGATGGCGATCTCCCGCGAACTCCTCACCCTCCACGACCTCGACCCGACCGACGAGCTGATCGCCGCCCTGCACCGCGAGCTCATCGCCGTGGCGGACCGCGAACACCCCCTCCTCACCACCAGGGGCCACGTCCTCGCGGGCGCCGCGGAAGTGCTGGAAGCGTTGGCGGACAAGCCGGACGTGGTGCAGAGCGTCGTCACCGGCAACCTCGTGGAGATCGCCAGGTACAAGCTCGCCGCCTACGGTCTGGACCCGCACGTCGACTTCGAGATCGGCGGCTACGGCTCGCTCTCCGACCAGCGCCCGGCCCTGGTGGTCGAGGCGATCCGGCTGGCCGCGGAGAAGCACGGCCACGACTTCCCGGTGGACCACGTGGTGGTCATCGGCGACACCCCGCTCGACATCGCCGCGGCCCTGCACCACGGGGCCACGGCGATCGGCGTGGCCACCGGCCGCTTCACCGTCGACGAGCTGCGCGAAGCGGGCGCCACGGTCGTGCTGGCGGACCTGTCCGACACGGAGGCCGTGCTGGCGGCCATCCTGGGCACGTGACCAGAGAACCCCTCCGCGCCATCTTCGGCGAGGACCCGGACCGCTACGACCGCGCCCGCCCCACGTACCCGCCCGCCCTGTTCGCGGACCTCCCGCCGGGTGACCGCGTCCTGGAGATCGGCGCGGGCACCGGCCAGGCCACGCTCCCGTTGGCGCGGCAGGGCCGCCACGTCACCGCGGTCGAACTCAGCCCGCCCATGGCGGCCGTGGCCACCCGCAACCTCGCGGCCTTCCGCAACGCCGAGGTCGTGGCGGCCCCGTTCGAGGAGTGGCCGCTGCCAGCGGAACCGTTCGACCTGGTCCTGTCCGCGACGGCGTTCCACTGGATCGACCCGGCGATCCGCGTGGCGAAGTCGGCGGACGCCCTCCGCCCCGGCGGTTCCCTGGCCGTCATCTCGACCCACCACGTCCTGGGCGGCACGACCGACTTCTTCGTCGACGTCCAGCGCTGCTACGAGCGCTTCGACCCCGACACCCCGCCGAACCTGCGCCAGCAGCCAGCGGCCGACATCCCCAGGGACAGCACGGAGTTCGACGCCTCGGGCCGCTTCGGCCCGGTGACCTTCCACGGCTACCCGTGGGAACAGACCTACACCACGGACGAGTACCTGGACCTGCTGCTCACCTACTCGAACCACCGGGCCCTGCCCCCGGCGCAGCAGTCCGGCCTGCTGGCGTGCATCGGCTCCCTGATCGACAGCCACGGCGGCACGGTCACCAAGGCGTACCTGACCCTGATGGCCACGGCCCACCGCACCACCTGAACAACCCCAGCCAGCACCCAGGTCACCAACCACCCCGACCACCCTGCCCTCAACCCCAAAGCGGACGCACGCAACCAGGGCGGCACCCAGACCCCCCTCCCCACCCCGATCCGAAGCGCCTTCGCACCCGCTTTGTCTTGTCAAGGCATCTTTCCCGCCTTGACAAGACAAAGCGGGTGTTGAAATAATTGCGCGA
>NZ_JBHYHC010000130.1:0-26123 GCF_042738955.1 Umezawaea sp. NPDC059074 | reverse complement strand
GCTTTGTCAAGGCGTCTTTCCAGCCTTGACAAAGCGAAAGAGGGTGGGATAATTAGCGCAACCGGGGTTCAGCCCCCCAACGCCCCCTTGGCCCAAGCAACGACATCCGGATTGTCACAAGAAGCAGCCTCGAGATAAACCTCCCGAGCCCCAGCCTCATCCCCCACAGCAGCCAAAGCCCGCCCCAACCCGTGCAACACCCGAGCCCGCCCAGCCCCAGCCCCCACCAGCACCTGCTTGAACAGAACAACAGCTTCCTCAGCCTTGTCCTGCTTCAACAACAACTCCCCCAACGACACCGAAGCACTCCCCGCGTACACAGGATGCCCGGACTCCGCAGCAAGCCGATAAACCCGCTCAGCCCCAGCGGCATCATCCTGCTCCACCAACAACGCCCCCAACGAGTAAGCAGCAGCGGGCAACGACTCCGCATGCTCCATCCCCCGCCGAAACGCCTCCCGAGCCAACTCCATCCGCCCAGCGAAGTAAGCCGCGTGCCCAATCCCGTAAGCATCAGCCACGGACGTCAGAGCCAACAAATCCGCCCCAGCATCCTCAGGCAGAGCAACAGAAGACTCAGCAGCCACCACATAATCCAGCACAGCAAACCCACCCGTAACCCGCCGCAACAACGCCACCTCAGAGGAAATAGGCGACAACGCCCACTCCAACCCAGCGGTGAAAACGTCCTCGGTGGGCTCCACCCCCACGGTGACCCGCTCCAGGTACTTCGGGAACAACCGCACCAACTCAGGCTCGGTAATAGGCCGCCTCAACCCAGCGATCCGCGCATCCACAGCAGCCCGAGCAATAGCCTGCCCAGCAGGACTATCCCGCCGCCCCTGCCGCAGCCGACGAACCAACTCGGCCCCGCCAACCAACACCGCACCAATCCCGCTGTCATCCGGAAACGACGGCCCCTCAGAAAAATCATCCCGAGCCGCAGCCAACTCCGACTCGCTCAACAAGAACGGCAACTCCACCACCGTCGCGGCAGCCAACGCCATCCGCCCGGCAACCCCCACCTCAGCCCCGGTCCTCTGCACTTCCGCCTCGGTGACAGTCCCCACCAACACCGCCCGCGACGCCCAGAACTCCAACACCGACGGCGTCAGGTGCTCCAAATCGGTAGCCGTCAACTCCCCAAGAAGCACCACCGCGTTCTCCACCGGCACCCCGGACTCAAGCCCGGCCAACTCCGCCACAGCCCGAACATCCCGAGGAATCACCAACGGCGCTTCCGGACAGGCGTGCCGCACCGCCTCCGCCAACGTCCGCGACCGCCCAGCCTTCGCCTCCCCCTTCACGAGCACGAACTTCCGCGCCCCCAAAGCGAACCGGAGCGACCGGTCGACACCCCGTGCCACATAAGGGTTGTAGTCTTCGGTGTGCCGCGTCCGCGTCACCCCGAACTCGACATCGGAAGCGGCCCGCGCCCGGGGCATCGGCCACCGCCGCAGGTAGGGGGTCACGGTGGCCCCCCACTCCTGCCGCGCCTCCTCGGCCTTCTTCCGGGCCTTCAACGCCCGTCTGGCGAGCACGACGGCGACCGCTCCGGCCACCACCAGCACCAGCCCGATCACGAGGACGGCCACCGCGCCGACCGCACCGACGACCGTCAGGACGGCCCCCAGCACCAGTGCGGCGGAGCCGTAGCGGAGCGCCGTGCGAGCACGGCGGGATTCGGTGCTCAGGGAAACCACGTCAGCCTCGAATGGTGTCGATCACCAGCGGTCCGGGCACGGCGGCGGAGTCGGTGACCGCGTACCCGCCCTCCAGCGCTTCCAGAGCGTAGGGCACGACGTCGGGTGTATCGGTGCGAAGTTCCAACAAAGGCTGCCCCGCGACCACCCGATCCCCTGGCTTGGCCAGGCACAACACCCCGGCCCCCGCCTGCACCGGGTCCTCCTTGCGGGCCCGCCCGGCTCCGAGCCGCCACGCGGCGACCCCCACCGCATAGGCGTCCAAAGTGGACAGAACACCATCCGAGACGGCCGTGACCACGTGCTTGTGCCGCCCAACGGGCAACGGCGCGTCCGGATCACCGCCCTGGGCGCGGATCATCCGCTCCCACACCTCGTACGCCGCACCCGACGCCAGCACCTCGGCCGGATCGACCGTGATCCCCGCCAACGACAGCATCTCCCGAGCCAGCGCTACGGTCAGCTCCACGACGTCAGCCGGGCCGCCGCCGCGCAGCACCTCCACCGACTCGGCGACCTCCACGGCGTTCCCGACCGCGCGCCCCAACGGCACCGACATGTCCGTCAGCAGCGCGCTGATCTTCAGCCCGTGGTCCACGCCGATCGACACCAGCGCCTCGGCGAGCTCCCGAGCCTGCGGGAGCGTCTTCATGAACGCCCCAGACCCGACCTTCACGTCCAGCACCAACGCCTCGGCACCTTCGGCGATCTTCTTGCTCATGATCGAACTCGCGATCAACGGCACAGCCTCGACCGTCGCCGTCACATCCCGCAACGCGTACAGCTTCCGGTCCGCCGGGGCCAACCCCTCGGTCGCCGCGCACACCACCGCACCAACCGACGACAACTGCGCCGCGATCTCGTCCAGCGACAGCGAGGCCCGCCACCCCGGAATCGACTCCAGCTTGTCCAGCGTCCCGCCGGTGTGCCCCAAGCCCCGCCCGGACAGCTGCGGCACCGCCGCCCCGCACGCCGCGACCAGCGGCGCGAGCGGCAGCGTGATCTTGTCGCCCACACCACCGGTCGAGTGCTTGTCCACGGTCGGCCGGTCCACGTCCAACGACAGCCGGTCGCCGGACAGCACCATCGCCCTGGTCCACCGCGCGGTCTCCGACGAGACCATCCCGTTGAGGAAGATCGCCATCGCGAGCGCCGACATCTGCTCGTCCGCGACCACGCCGTGCGTGTACGCGTCGACCACCCAGTCGATCTGCTCGTCGGTGAGCCGGTGACCGTCCCGCTTGGCCCGGATCACGTCGACCGCGCTGAAGCTCATGGCAGGTCCTCCGGCCCGAACGCGTCGGGCAGCACGTCGCTCATCGGCAGCGCGCCGCGCGGCGTGTCGACCAGGCACTCGGGTCCGCCCAGCTCGAACAGCACCTGACGGCAGCGTCCGCACGGCATCAGCAGGTCACCGCTGCCGCTCCGGCAGGCTACGGCGACGAAGCGCCCGCCGCCCGTCAGCCGCAACTGGCCGGCCATGGTGCACTCCGCGCACAGGGCGACCCCGTACGCGGCGTTCTCCACGTTGCAGCCGACCACGATCCGGCCGTCGTCGCACAGCGCCGCCGACCCGACCTGGAGGCCGGAGTACGGGCAGTACGCGTTCTGCGCGGCCTCGATCGCCTTCTCCCGCAACACCGCCCAATCAACCACGGCGGTACACCACGCCATCGGCCGCGGGCATGCGCAACCGTTGCGAGGCAACGGCGAGCACGACCAGGGTGACCAGGTGCGGCGCGTACGCGGTCAGTTCGCTCGGCACCTCGTCGACGGTGTAGTACACGCCGTACAGCAGGCCCGCGGCCACGATCCCGGCCGCGGCGGCGAACCAGCGCCGCCGGATGAGCTGCCAGATCACGATGACGGCGAGCAGCAGCACCGCGCCGTAGACCAGCGCGAGGAACGTCTTGCCGCCGCTGCGCAGCTGCAACCCGTCGGCGTAGCCGAACAGCGCCGCGCCGCCGAGCAGGCCACCGGGCCGCCAGTTGCCGAAGATCATCGCCGCGAGGCCGATGAAGCCGCGGCCGTTGGTCTGGCCCTCGAGGTAACCGGGGTTGCCGGGGTTCAGCACGAGCGCCGCGCCGCCGATGCCCGCGAGCGCGCCGGACATGACCACGGCCGCGTACTTGTAGAGGTACACGTTGACGCCCAGAGACTCCGCGGCGGCCGGGTTCTCGCCGCACGACCGCAGCCGCAGGCCGAACCGCGTCCGCCACAGCACCAGGTAGCTGCCGATCACGAACACGACCGCCAGCATCGTCAACGGCGAGACGCCGGTGATCAGCCCGCGCAGGATGCCCGCGACGTCGGAGATGGCCACCCGCTGCTCGTCCTCCAGCGTCTTGAGCCAGTCGGACAGGCCACCGGCCGAGTACGTGTCGAACTTCGGCACGGCCGGGGACTCGCGCGGGTTGTGCGAGATCGGGAAGAAGATCAGCGTCGACAGGTACTTCGTCAGGCCCGCGCCGAGCAGGTTGATCGCCACACCGGAGACGATGTGGTTGACGCCGAACGTCACCGTGGCGATGGCGTGCAGCAGGCCGCCGAGCGCGCCGAACACGGCGGCGGCGATCAGCGCGGCCCACGGGCCCCACTGGTAGCCTGCCCACGCCGCGCCCCACGTGCCCATGATCATCATGCCTTCGAGGCCGATGTTCACGACGCCCGCGCGTTCCGCCCACAGGCCGCCGAGGCCCGCGAGCAGGATCGGCAGCGCCAGCCGGACGGCGGTCTGGATGGTGCCCGACGACGTCAGCTGCGGCACGCCGGTCAGGTACGAGGTGGTGGACAGCAGCACGATGGCGCCGGCCATCGCGATCATGCCGAGCGCCCAGCCGGGCAGCGTCTTCTTGCGCTGCGGCGGGATCGACGTCAGCGGGGCTTCGACCAGGGCGGTCATGCCGCACCTCCCACGGGCTCGACGGTGCCGAGCTGTCGGCCGACGCGCCGTTGTTCGGCGGCCAGCTCGTAGCGGCGGACGACCTCGTAGGCGACCACGACGGACAGCACGATCGCACCCTGCATGATCGTCACGATCTCCCTCGACACGCCCACGTTGTCCAGCGCGAGGCCCGACTTGTCCAGGAACGCCCAGAGCAGCGCGCCGAACGCGATGCCGCCGGGGTGGTTGCGGCCGAGCAGCGCGACCGCGATGCCGGAGAAGCCGATGCCCGCCGGGAAGTTCAGGTTGTACGTGTGGTCGCGGCCGAGGATCTCGGGCATCGACACCAGGCCCGCGATGGCCCCGGAGAGCAGCATCGCGACCAAGACCATCTTCTTCGCGCTCACACCGCCGGCGGCCGCGGCCGTGGACGACTCGCCCGACGCGCGCAGCTCGAAGCCGAAGCGCGTGCGGTTCATCATCACCCAGTAGCCGATGCCCAGCGCCGCGGCGAGGAACACCAGGCCGAAGATGGTGCCGGACCCGCCGAGCGAGATGCCGGGGACCCAACCCGACGACGGGATCTCCGGCGTGCGGATGTTGTTGCCCCGCAACTCGCCGAACACGTCGCCGCGGATCAGGTACGCGGCCAGGCCGAGCGCCAGTCCGTTCATCATGATCGTGGAGATGACCTCGTTGACGCCGCGCGTCACCTTGAGGATCGCCGGGATCGCGGCCCACAGCGCGCCCGCGACGGCGGCGACCAGGATGATCGCCAGCGCGTGGATGCCGGGCGGCAGCGCCACCGAGCCGCCGAACACGGCCGCGACGACCGCGGCGACCCGGTACTGGCCCTCGACGCCGATGTTGAACAGGTTCATCTGGAAGCCGATCGCGACGGCGAGCGCCGCGATGTAGTACACGCCGGTGCTGTTGACGATGTCCACCGCGGTCGTGCCCTCGCCGACCTGCGAGACCATCGCGCCGAACGCCGTCAGGGGGTTCGCCCCGGACACGACCAGCGCGATCCCGCAGAGCAGCGCGGAGAACAGGATCGCCAGCGCAGGCGGAAGCAGATTGCCGCGCACCTTGCCCATCAGCGCTCGCCTTCCTCAGTCTCGACGGCGAGCTCGGCGACGGCGTCACTGGTGCTGCCCGCACCGGTCATCGCGCTGCCGAGGTCTTCCGGGGTGACGGTGTTGGGATCCGCGTCGGCCACGAGCCTGCCGCGCAGCATCACCTTGATCGTGTCGGACAGGCCGATCAGCTCGTCCAGGTCGGCGGAGATCAGCAGCACGGCCAGGCCCGCGGCCCGCGCGCGCTTGATCTCGTCCCAGATCAGCGCCTGCGCGCCCACGTCCACGCCGCGGGTGGGGTGCGACGCGATGAGCAGCACGGGGTCGCCGGACAGCTCTCGGCCGACGACCAGCTTCTGCTGGTTGCCACCGGACAGCGCGGCGGCGGCCACGTCGATGCCCGGCGTGCGGACGTCGAACTCGTCCACGATCCGCTGGGTGTCCTGCTTGGCGCCCGCGATGTCGAGCCAGGCGCCCTTGGCGGTGGGCTTGCGGGTCTGGTAGCCCAGGATCCGGTTGGCCCACAGCGGTTGCGTGAGCAGCAGGCCCTGGCGGTGGCGGTCCTCGGGGATGTACCCGATGCCCGCCTCGCGCCGGGCGAGCGTGCCCAGCTTGGTCAGGTCCTTCGACACGCCCTCGGCGTCGACGAGGGCGACGCGGCCCGAGGACGCCTTGCGCATCCCCATGATCGTCTCGACCAGCTCGGTCTGCCCGTTGCCCTCGACGCCCGCGATGCCGACGACCTCGCCGGAGCGGACCACGAGGTCGATGCCGTCGAGCACCGGCCGGGTGCCCTCCTGCGCCACCAGCGCGAGCCTCTCGACGCGGAGCACCTCGCGGTCGGTGACCGTGGACTCCCTGGTCTCCGGGCTGGGCAGCTCCGAGCCGACCATCATCTCCGCGAGCTGGCGGGAGCTGACGGACTTCGGGTCGGCGGTGCCGACCGTCGTGCCGCGGCGGATGACCGTCACGGAGTCGGCGATCGCGCGCACCTCGTCCAGCTTGTGCGAGATGAAGAGGAACGTGAAGCCCTGCTCCTGCATGCCGCGCAGGGTGGCGAACAGCTCGTCCACCTCCTGCGGCACGAGGACCGCGGTCGGCTCGTCGAGGATGATCACCTTGGCGCCGCGGTACAGCACCTTGAGGATCTCCACGCGCTGCCGGTCGGCGACGCCGAGCCGCTCCACCAGCACGCCGGGGTCCACGCTCAGGCCGGTCCGACCCGCCAGTTCGAGGATCCGCTTGCGCGCCTTGCCGCCGATGCCGTGCAGCGCTTCCGCGCCGAGCACGACGTTCTCCTGCACGGTCAGGTTGTCGGCCAGCATGAAGTGCTGGTGCACCATGCCGATCCCGACCTTGATCGCGTCGGCGGGCGTGCGGAAGTGGACCCGGTCACCGGCCACGTCGATGGTGCCCTCGTCGGGTTGCTGCATCCCGTAGAGGATCTTCATCAGGGTCGACTTGCCCGCGCCGTTCTCACCGCACAGGGCGTGGACCTCGCCGACCCGCACGCTCAGGTGGACGTCGCTGTTGGCGACGACGCCCGGAAAGCGCTTGGTGATGCCGGACAGCACGACCGCGGGCGGGCCTTCGGGGTCACCGATGGCCGCGGGCAGGTCGGCAGGGGTTGCACTGCTCATCGTGGAAAACTCCCATTACGACGTGCTGGGCCCCACGAGAGGGTTCTCGCGGGGCCCAGCACGACCGGCAGTCGGAGGTCAGCTGCTCGGCTTGTCCGAGACCGTGATCTTGCCTGCGATGATCTGGGCCTTGTAGCCCTCGAGGACCGCGGCCAGGTCGGCGTCGATCTTGCCACCGGAGGTGGCGTAGCCGACACCGTCGACCTTGAGGTCGAACACCTTCGGCAGGCTCGCCAGGTCCTTCTTCGCGACGGCCTTGACGAAGTCGAAGACCGCGACGTCGACGCGCTTGAGCATGGACGAGATGATCACGTCCTTGGACTCGGCGACCGTGGCCTGGTTGTACTGGTCGGAGTCGACGCCGATGGCCTTGACGTTGCCCGCCTTGGCCGCGGCGAAGACGCCCTTACCGGAAGCGCCCGAGGCGTGGTAGAGCACGTCCGCGCCCGCCTCGATCTGGCCCTGGCCCACGACCTGGCCCTTGGCCGGGTCCTGGAACCCGGTGAAGTCACCGGCCGGGGTCAGGTACTTCTTCTCGATCTTGATGTCCGGCGCGGCGGCCTTGGCGCCCTGCGCGTAGCCCGCCTCGAACTTCTGGATCAGCGGGATCTCCACGCCGCCCACGAAGCCGACGTGGCAGGCCTTGCTCTGGTACGCGGCGATGACGCCGACGAGGAACGAGCCCTGCTCCTCCGCGAACACCAGCGGCGTCACGTTGGTCGCGCCGTCCACGGCGCCGTCCACGATCGCGAACTTGACGTCCGGGAACTGCGGCGCGACGACCTTCAGCGACTCGGCGTAGGCGAAGCCCACGGCCACGATCGGGTTGTAGCCCTCGGTCGCGAGCTGGCGCAGACGGGTCTGCTTGGCGTCCTCGGCCTCGTTCGGGGCCGCGGTCAGCTCCTTGACGGCGTCGGCCTTGAGGCCCAGCTCCGTCTTGGCCTTGTCCAGACCGGCGGCGGCGGAGTCGTTGAACGACGCGTCGCCGCGGCCACCGATGTCGTAGGCCAGGCCGACCTTGAGCGCGCTGCCGTCCACCTTGTCGGCGCTGCCCGCGGTGCTGCTGCTCGCGGCGGCGGCCGGAGGCTTGTCGGCCAGCTTGCAGCCGCTGGCGGAGGTCCCGCTGGACCCTCCGCTGCTGGTGGTGCTGCCAGAGTCCTTGGCACACGCTGCCATCGACATGACGCTGGTCAGCGCGATCGCGGCAACCGCGATGCCCCGCATTCGACGACGCACGGCTCGTCTCCCTCCCTGCTCACCCGAGCAGACATTCCCGACAACGACGCCGTCGGGCCTTCCGAGTGGCGAACCGTACCCCCTGGTAACGGCCACAGGAGACACTCAGGTCCGCACGTGACCTAATCGTTGATGCGATCGACATCGTTCGCCACTCGACGTAACCCGGCCGTCTCTGGGTGTGGCCAGGAAGCACTCGATCCGGCGTTCGGGGGCTCCCGCCGAAGGTCAACTGTGGAAATCCGCCACCGAAGCCGCCCGCCGGGGCCCCGGCCCGTGACCCGATCGGGAAACCCGCGCGAACCGATCGGGGCCGCGGTGCGTGCAGTGGGTGGCACGCGCGCGCCAAGCGGCGGTCGGGACCTGGCGGGGTACCGGCCGCCGCGCCCGTTTCCGGGGTCGTCGGATTCCCGTTCGTGAACGTCCCAGGCGTACGGATCGATCCAGGTCACCCAGAAGAACGACTGCGTGTTCCATCGATCACAGAGCGGGTGCGGCCGTTGGGTCTGTTCGTGTTCACAGGTCTAGCATCCGATGGTCAAGGTCTTTCTCAATAGTTGAGCTCACAGACCAACCACCACTGACGTTGGAGGCCGTTGCGCATGGCCAGTACCACCGCGACTGAGCGGGAGGGCACCTCCCGAGGGGGCGGCACGCTGTACCGCGGCGATCTGGGCATGTGGTCATGGGTCGCCCACCGCATCACCGGTGTCCTCACGTTCTTCTTCCTGTTCGCGCACGTGATCGACACGGCTCTCGTCCGGGTGTCGCCGCAGACCTACGACGCGGTCATCGACATCTACAAGAACCCGTTCGTCAACCTCATGGAGCTCGGGCTCGTCGGCGCGGTGCTGTTCCACGCGCTCAACGGCATCCGGATCATGCTCGTCGACTTCTGGGAGAAGGGCCCGCGCTTCCAGCGCGTCATGCTCTGGACCACGCTGGCCGTCTGGGTCGTCGTGATGGTGCCCGGCGCCTACTTCATGCTCGAGCGGACCCTGTCCGACCTGTTCGGGGGCAAGTGATGACGAACGCACTCGGCCTGGCCAAGCCCCGCGCGCCGCGCAGGCCCGCCGCCCGCCGCAGCAACTTCGAGCTCTACAGCTGGCTGTTCATGCGCATCTCGGGCCTCGCGCTCGTGGTGCTGGTGCTCGGCCACCTGTTCATCATGAACATCCTCGACGGCGGCGTGCACCGCATCAACTTCGGCTTCGTGGCCGGTCGCTGGGCGTCGCCGTTCTGGCAGTTCTGGGACCTGGCGATGCTGTGGCTCGCGCAGATCCACGGGGGCAACGGCCTCCGCACGGTGATCAACGACTACGCCCGCAAGGACGCCACCCGGTTCTGGCTGAAGATCCTGCTCTACGTCTCGATGGTGTTGATCATTTCCCTCGGCACGTTCGTGATCTTCACCTTCGACCCGAACATCACCGACTGACGCGCTGCGGGAGAACGTGAAATGCAGTTCCACAAGTACGACGTAGTGATCATCGGTGCGGGCGGCGCGGGTATGCGCGCGGCCATCGAGTCCGGTCAGCGCGCCCGCACCGCGGTGCTGACCAAGCTGTACCCGACCAGGTCGCACACCGGCGCGGCGCAGGGCGGCATGTGCGCCGCGCTCGCGAACGTCGAAGAGGACAACTGGGAGTGGCACACCTTCGACACGATCAAGGGCGGTGACTACCTGGTCGACCAGGACGCCGCCGAGATCATGGCGAAGGAGGCCATCGACGCGGTCCTCGACCTGGAGAAGATGGGCCTGCCGTTCAACCGGACGCCCGAGGGCAAGATCGACCAGCGGCGCTTCGGCGGGCACACCCGCAACCACGGCGAGGCCGCCGTGCGCCGGGCCTGCTACGCGGCCGACCGCACCGGTCACATGATCCTCCAGACGCTGTACCAGAACTGCGTCAAGCACGGCATCGAGTTCTTCAACGAGTTCTACGTGCTCGACATCTGCCTGACCGAGACGGCCGACGGCCCGGTGTGCACCGGCGCCGTCGCCTACGAGCTCGCGACCGGCGAGATCCACGTGTTCCAGGCCAAGTCCGTGGTCTTCGCGACCGGCGGCTTCGGCAAGGTCTTCAAGACCACGTCGAACGCGCACACCCTGACCGGCGACGGCATGGGCATCGTGTTCCGCAAGGGCCTGCCGCTGGAGGACATGGAGTTCTACCAGTTCCACCCGACCGGCCTGGCGGGCCTGGGCATCCTCCTCACCGAGGGCGCGCGCGGCGAGGGCGCGATCCTGCGCAACGCCGACGGCGAGCGGTTCATGGAGCGGTACGCGCCGACCATCAAGGACCTGGCGCCGCGCGACATCGTCGCCCGCTCGATGGCGCTGGAGGTGCTGGAGGGCCGCGGCGCGGGGCCGAACAAGGACTACGTGCTGCTGGACTGCACGCACCTCGGCGCGGAGGTCCTGGAGACGAAGCTCCCGGACATCACCGAGTTCGCCCGCACGTACCTCGCGGTCGACCCGGTGACCGAGCCGGTCCCGGTGTACCCGACGGCGCACTACGCCATGGGCGGCATCCCGACCAACGTCCACGGCGAGGTGCTGCGGGACAACGACCACGTCGTCCCCGGCCTGTACGCGGCGGGCGAGTGCGCGTGCGTCTCGGTGCACGGCGCGAACCGCCTTGGCACCAACTCCCTGTTGGACATCAACGTGTTCGGCCGCCGCGCGGGCATCGCCGCCGCGGAGTACGCGCTGGCCCACGACCACATCGACCTGCCGGAGAACCCGGCCGCCGCCGTCGAGGCGCAGGTCGCGCTGGTGCTCTCCGAGCACGGGCACGAGCGGGTCGCGGACATCCGGATCGCGTTGCAGGCCACCATGGACGCGAACGCGTCGGTGTACCGCACCGAGGACACGTTGAAGCAGGCGCTGCACGACGTGCAGGCGCTCAAGGAGCGCTACGCGCGGATCACCGTGCAGGACAAGGGCAAGCGCTTCAACACGGACCTGCTGGAAGCCGTGGAGCTCGGGTTCCTGCTGGAGCTGGCCGAGGTGCTGGTCGTGGGCGCGCTGGCGCGGAAGGAGTCGCGCGGCGGCCACGCCCGCGAGGACTACCCGACCCGCGACGACACGAACTTCATGCGCCACAGCATGTACTACAAGCAGGGTGAGGCGCTGTCCGCCGACATCCGGCTCGACTACAAGCCCGTGACCTTTACCCGGTACCAGCCGATGGAGCGCAAGTACTGATGACCGCGTCTACCGCTGAAACGACCGCTTCGGGGTCCAAGGGCTCCGAGCCGCCCGTTCCCGAGGGCGCCATCACCGTCACGGTGAAGATCCGCCGGTTCAACACCGAGTTCGACGACGAGCCGCGCTGGGACTCCTTCGAGATCCCGGCCCTCCCGTCGGACCGCGTGCTGAACCTGCTGCACTACGTGAAGTGGTACCTGGACGGCACCCTGACGTTCCGCCGGTCGTGCGCGCACGGCATCTGCGGCTCGGACGCCATGCGCATCAACGGCGTGAACCGGTTGGCGTGCAAGGTGCTGCTGAAGGACCTGCTGTCCGCGGGCGGCAAGCCGACCACGATCACCATCGAGCCCATCAAGGGCCTGCCGGTCCACAAGGACCTGCTGGTCGACATGGAGCCGTTCTTCGAGGCGTTCCGCGCCGTGCAGCCGTACCTGATCAACTACTCCCCCGAGCCCACGCGGGAGCGGTTGCAGTCGGCGGCGGACCGCGAGCGGTTCGACGACACCACCAAGTGCATCCTGTGCGCCTGCTGCACCACGTCGTGCCCGGTGTACTGGTCGGACGGCTCGTACTTCGGGCCCGCCGCGATCGTGAACGCGCACCGGTTCATCTTCGACAGCCGCGACGAGGGCGCCGAGGAGCGGCTGGACATCCTCAGCGACAAGGAGGGCGTGTGGCGCTGCCGCACGACCTTCAACTGCACCGACGCGTGCCCCCGCGGCATCCAGGTCACCAAGGCGATCCAGGAGGTGAAGCGCGCGCTGCTGTTCAAGCGCGTCTGATCCCCACCGCTCACGACGAAGCCCCCGTCCGGTCTCCGGGCGGGGGCTTCGTCGTGTCGTGGGGCGTGCCGGACACCCCCCAGAAACGTGGGATATCGACCCGCGTGAGGCCCTCGTTAAGTTGAGCCGAACTCACATAACGGCTCTGCTCGGGGGCGGGACATGCGGTTATCGGTTCTGGGTGAGGTTCGCCGTGATCAGGTGGGCGACGAGTTCGCGACGGCTGCGGGTGCCGGTCTTGTCGAAGATGGACTTCAGGTGGTCCTGCACGGTCACCTGTGCCATGCCGAGCAGCCGCGCGATCCGGGCGGTGGTGTGCCCGCGCACGGCGTGCAGCGCCACTTCTTGCTCCCTGGTGGTCAGCCCGTAGGACACCAGCGCCACGGGGACCAACTCGGCGGGCGTGGCCTCGGTGACGACCACCGCGACCGGGCCGTCCGCGCGCCGCTCCAGCAGCGACGCGTGGGCCACCAGCCAGGTGCCCGTGCTGGTGCGCACCCTCGTCTTGGCGGGCAGCCCCTGGCGAGCGCGGTGCGCCACCACGAGGAACGGCGCGGGCGCGCCGCGCACCGTCGCACCGGCCGTCAGGTCGGCGATCACCGACTCGGCGCCCTCGTCGACGGCCACCAGCGCGTTGTCCGGCCCCAGCACCGCCACCGCGGGCAGGGTGGCGGGTTCCGCGCCCGACCGCTCGTCGGGGACGTGCAGGTCCCGCAGCGCCACCCCGATGCGCCGGGCCGCGACGCGGGCCAGCCGCAGCTCCTCCGGCCGGAAGTGGCCGCGCCCCTCGTCCCGCATGAACGCCGCGCAGCCCCACAACCCGCCCTGCGCGTCGAAGTTGGCCCGCAGCTCGTCGCCGTAGCCCAGCGGCCGCAACTGCTCCCGGTACCGGACGCTGACCTGCGGCCTGCCGCCGGTGGCCCGGCTGATCGTGTCCGCGAGCTCGCCGGACCCGCGGATCTTGTCGAACGTCGTCACGTCGTCGAACGCGGTCGCCAGCTCGATGGCCAGCGCGAACCCGCGCAGGTCCAGCTCGTCGGACTGCACCGTGCTCACCAGTCCGGTGACCGGGTCGTTGAGGTGCCAGCACACCGCGTCGAACCCGAGCGCCGCCGTGAGCACGCGCCCGCTCTCCCGGAACAGGTCCTCGGTGGGCGGTCCGGCGCGGAGCACCTCGTCCAGCTCGCCCACCGTCCTGCGTTCCACGTCCCGCCGCGCGACCACGCCTGAAGCGTACTGACCGCGCGCCCCTCCGCGACAGCGGAAACCCTTGCCCGGAGCGCGATCCCGCGTTCCGCCGGCGCTTTCCGCCCTCAATCGGAAAGCGCTTGCTCACCCTGCGAAAGGAACCGATGAACCAGTCATCCCGCGTGCCCCGCCGGAGAGGCATCGCCGTGCTGCTCGGCGCGCTGCTCCTCTGCTCCACCGCCACCGGCCAGGCATCCGCCGCCGCACCGGAGAAGACCACCACCCCGACGGCCGCCGCCGTGGGACCCACCAACGACGACGTCCTGATCTCGCAACGGATGCAGGCGCTCGTCGCACCGGTGCTCGGGATCGCCGCCGACAGCCAGATCAGGTCGCTGGTGCGCAACATCGCCGCCAGGCAGACCGACGGCGACACCAACGCCCTGCTGCTGACCGTCTGGCAGGAGGCCGAGGAGTCGGGGATCGTCAGCACCTCCGACCCGAAGTGGATCGCGTTCAAGAACGCGCTCCCGTCGTTGGGGATCATCAACGGCTACACCTACTTCCCGCAGATCTACATCCCCAACCTGGACGAGGGCCTGCCGACCGGCAGCACGGTCGTGGTCGCCGTGGCGCCCGCCGACGAGAGCGCGGAGAGCACGGCGGGCTACGTGCTCAACGCCTCCGGGCAGGTGGTGAACACGACGGTGCCGGTCACCGAGTCGGTCGCGGCCACGCAGGAGGTGTGGGTGCTGTCGGCCGACGAGCCCGACCCCTCCAGCGGCGGCACCAGTGGCCTGCCGGTGCTTTACGCCAAGCCCGCCGGCGAGGTGTCCGCCGCGGGCGTGACGTGCAACCCGACCGGCCTGCGCAACAACAAGAGCCAGGAGTACCTCCAGCGCTGGCGGCTGAAGGACAAGAAGTCGTTCGGCGGCCTCTTCGAGGGCAAGCGCGAGATGCGCGCGCTGGTGATCACCTCGGCCGGGGCGACCATGCGCAAGATCGTGTTCCCCAGCGTCAAGAAGAAGAACATCGAGTCCTGGCAGAACTCCGAGGTGTTCGTGACGACGTGGGACCGGGCGGTGTGGGGCGACGTGCTGGCCTACCAGTGGTTCGAGGAGGACGGCGGACCGGAGATCACGGTCGGCGTGAAGATCCCGATCTACGGGGTGGAGCTCGGCGTCAACGTCAAGTGGTCGGCGCGGGACGACGACGCGGGCAACACCGTGGTCATGTTCGACGAGCCCACCAGCACGACGTACAGCACCGGGTCCGTCGAGATGAACGTGTGCGGCCAGGGCGGTGAGGGCGGGACGGGCAACGACAACCTCGCCTGCGGGTCGACCGCCTCCGCGTCCAGCACGTACACCGGGTACTCGGCGTCCAGGGTGAACGACTGCAAGCGCGACACCGCGCTCGGCGCGGCCTACAGCTGGGCCAACGCGGCGGGCACCTTCCCGCCCACCACCCCCGAGTGGGTGCAGGTCGACTTCGGGGTCACGAAGACCGTGCGGCGGGCGGTGGTCTACACGACCGCGAGCTACCCGATCCGCGACTTCGACGTCCAGGTGTGGAACGGGGTCACGTACCTGACGGTGGCCTCGGTGCGGGGCAACACCAGCCCCAGCGCCACGGTGACGTTCGCCGACCGCTCCACCCGGCTCGTCCGGGTGCTGGCGCGCAGCGGGCCCACCAACCAGCCGGGGTTCGTGCGGGTGAACGAACTGGAGGTCTACGCGACCTGATCCGACGAAGAGGCCCCCACCCGGATCCGGGTGGGGGCCTCTCCTCCGCTCACAGGCCCAGTTGGGCCAGTTTCGCCTCTTGCTCGGCGGCCCGGCGGGCACGGGCCTTCTTGGCCCGCAGGCCCCTGACGTACATCAGCAGGCCCAGCAGCACACCCAGCGCGGCGACGGCGGTGATGGGCAGGCCGACGTTGCCGAACGCGGCCTCCATCGGGGTCTTGTCGCCGTCCGCCTTGTTCGTGGTGTTGCCGTTCGGGGCTCCGGGAGCCGCGCTGGTCTCCGTGGGCTTGGCCTCGGTGGTCTTCTTCTTCGTCTGCGGTGCCCCGTCGACCAGCTTGCCGACGCTGGCGTCGCCCTGGAGGGCGAAGCCGTAGTCGAGCAGGCTCATGGCCTGCTGGGTGATGGGGACCGGTTGCTCCTGGCCGCGCAGCAGGGCGACGACGAGCTTCTTCCCGTTGCGCTCGGCCGCGCCCACGTAGGTGTGCAGGGCGTCGTCGGTGAAGCCGGTCCGGCCGCCCAACGCACCCTCGTAGGTGCCGAGGAGGCGGTTGTCGTTGACGACCTTGATCGTGCCCTTGCCGCTCTGGGCCGGGAAGTTGATCTGCGGGGTGTTGATGGCCTTGGCGAAGTCCGGGTACTTCATCGCCGCGCGGAAGATCACCGCCACGTCGTAGGCCGAGGTGCTGGTGCCGGGGGCGTCCAAGCCGGACGGGGTGATGGCGCGGGTGTCCAGCGCGCCGAGTTCCGCCGCCAAGGCGTTCATCTTGCGGACCGCGCTGGGCACGCCGCCCAGGCGCCGGGCCAGCGCGTGGGCCACGTCGTTGCCGGAGGCCATGAGCAGGGCCTGCATGAGCTGTTCGACCGTGTACTCGGAGCCGTTGCGCAGGCCGACGCAGCTGCACTCCTGGTCGATGTCCTCCTGGGTGGCGACGACCGTCGCGTCCAGGGGGAGTTCCTTGGCCACCACCATGGCCAGGAGCACCTTCATCACCGACGCGGGGCGCTGTCTGCCGTGCGGGTCGAACGACGCGAGCACCGCGCCGCTGTTCATGTCGGCCAAGACCCAACTTGCGGCCGTGAGGTCGTCCGGCAGGGGCTTGGCGTTGGGCGGGAGCACCAGGCCGCACTCGGCCATGCGGTCGCCGCCCACGGGGGTCTCCGGGACGGTCAGCGGGCTCGGGGGTTTCGTCCCGTCCGGGACCTGCTCGGACGTGTCGACGGGGGGCGGCGGGCTGAGGCGGTTCTCACACGGTGACGCCTGCGCGTTCGCCGGTTGCGCGTGGCCGATCGGCGACACCAGTGCTGCGGTGGCCATCAGCGTGCAAGCGGACAGAACCAGGGCAAGGGCGGGCCGTCGAACGGTGGAAGGCACCCGACCAGGCTATCCACCCCCGTTCGGGGGCTTGCACCCACCACGTCCGATACTGCTCGGGTGAAGCTCTCCCGGCGCATGTCAGCGTTCCTGCTCGCCTTCGGGGTGTGGTCCTGGGTGATCTGGCCCACCTTCCTGCGCAACATCTGGAAGGACCCCCGTTCGTGGAACGACGGAGCCACCGCGTTCTTCACCGTGCACCTCGTGCTGGTCGTGGCGTCGTTGACGTTCGGCACGGTCATCGGGGTGCTCGGCGTGCGCGGGTGGCGGGCTTCGCGTTCCTGAACCCACCACACCTGGAGGCTCGACCCGTGGAATTCGTGCGGCTGCTGCTGGTGTTCCTGCACCTGCTCGGCATGGGGATGCTCGTCGCGATGTTCTTCCTGCAGTCCCGCGCGGGAGTGGGCGCGCCGTTGAACAAGGGGTGGCTGCACGGCGCCGCGCTCCAGCTGGTGACCGGGGTGGCGCTGGTCGGGCTGTCACCGTTGACCGGCAAGGACTACGACCACGTCAAGATCGGCGTGAAGCTGCTCGTGCTCGTCGTGATCGGGGTCCTGGCCCTGGTCTACGCGCGCAAGGCCTCGTCCCCCGGCTGGGTGCCGAGGGCGTTGGCCGGGCTGGTCGTGGTCAACGTGGCTGTCGCGGTCTTCTGGACCTGAGCGTCAATCCCGCGAGGAGGCCCGCACCGACCAGTCCGGCTGCGGTGCGGGTGCTGGGGCGGCCCGTGACCTGGATGGTGGGGCGGATGACCGCCGGGGGCGGGGCCGGGATCGGCTCCTCGGGGATGTTGTCCTTCGCCGTGGCCGTCCACGCGGTGATGAACAGCAGGAACTGGGCCACGAGGTTCGCGAACACCAGGATGCCGATCACCGGGCCGAACGCCGCGCCCGCCGGGGAACTGGTGACGCTCGACAGGTAGATCGTGGCCACCTGCTTGAGGATCTCGAAGCCGACGCTGGCGGCCAGCGCGCCCTTGAACGCGCTGCGCCACGTCACCGGGTCCCTGGGGAGCTTCGCGAGGACCCAGAGGAACACGAGCCAGTTGGCGGCCAGACCGAGCACGATGGTGCCCAGCTTGAGCAGGAACTCGGCCCAGCCGACGCCCTCCAGGCCCACGAAGCGGAGGAGGAGGTTCGCGAAACCCGAACCCGCCGCCGTGATGCCGAAGGACACGATGAGCGCGGCTCCCAGGCCCAGGAGGGCCAGGAGGTCCTTGAGGTAGGTCTTGAGAAACGGCAGGTCGGCCTTCGGGTGGCCCCACTGGGCGGTGAGGGCGTCCCTGAGGTTGGCCATCCAGCCGAGGCCGGAGTAGGCCGCGCCCAAGAGGCCGAGGATGCCGACCGTGCCCTTGGATTCGATGGCCTGCCCGACGACCTTGTTGAGGGTGTCGCCCAGGGTTCCCGGCACCGCGTCCTGTATCGCCATCCTCAACTCGTTGAGGAGATTCGGCTGGGAGGACAGGACGATGCCCGCGATGGCGAAAGCGATCATCAGGATCGGGACCAGCGACAGCACGCTGAAGTAGGTCACCGCCGCGGCGTAGTGGGAGCCGTAACTCTCCGTGTAGCGCGCCGCGGCCCGGAGGATGTGGTCCAGCCACGCGTGCTGACGTCGGAGTCGGTCCAGTTTTGTTTCGCTTTCCGCCACGGGATGACGCTACCCAGAGCTACGGCCGCCTGCACGTTGGTGCCGCCTAGGCCGGGGCGAGGAAGCCGATCTTGTCGTAGGCGCGGGCGAGGGTCACCGACGCGACCTCGCGGGCGCGCTCCGCTCCCCTGGCGAGGATCTTGTCGAGTTCCGCCGGGTCGTCGAGGTACTGCTGGACCTGCGCCTGGACCGGGGTCACGAAGTCGGTGAAGACCTCGCCCAGGTCCTTCTTCAGGTCGCCGTAGCCCTTGCCCTCGTACGCGGCCTCCAGGTCGGGGACCGTCCGGCCCGACAGCGCCGAGTAGATGGTCAGCAGGTTGCTGACGCCGGGCTTCTCCGCGGGGTCGAAGACGATGTCGCGGCCGGTGTCCGTGACCGCCGAGCGGAACTTCTTCGCCGAGCGCTTCGGGTCCTCCAGCAGCTCGACCACGCCCGCGGGCACCGACTTGCTCATCTTCGCCGTGGGTTCCTGGAGGTCGAAGATCTTCGCCGTGTCCTTGACGATGTAGACCTCGGGGATGCGGAAGGTCTTGCCGTAGCGCTTGTTGAAGCGCTGGGCCAGGTCCCGCGTGAGTTCGAGGTGCTGGCGCTGGTCCTCGCCGACCGGGACGTGGTGGGCCTGGTAGAGCAGGATGTCCGCCGCCTGCAGGATCGGGTAGGTGAACAGGCCCACGCCCACGTGGTCCGCCGTCTGCCTGGCCGACTTGTCCTTGAACTGGGTCATCCTGCCCGCCTCGCCGAACCCGGTGAGGCACTGCATGACCCAGCCGAGCTGGGCGTGCTCCGGGACGTGGCTCTGGACGAACAGGGCGCTGCGGTCCGGGTCGATGCCCAGCGCGAGCAGCTGCGCCGCCGAGGTGCGGGAGTTCTGCCGCAGCGTCTTCGGGTCCTGCTCCACCGTGATGGCGTGCAGGTCCACGACGCAGTAGAAGGCGTCGTGCGTCTCCTGCAGGGCCACCCACTGCCTCACCGCGCCCAGGTAGTTGCCCAGGTGGAACGAGCCCGCGGTCGGCTGGATGCCGGAGAGGACTCGGGGACGGCTGGTGGGTGCTGCGTTCTCGGTCGACACGGTGCTGATTGTGCCGGGTCGTCAGGCCTGGGTGGTGGCCGGTGCGGAACTGGGGGCGTCCGACGGCGCGGGAGGGGTGGCCACGACCCGCTGGTTCTGCTCGGACACCACCACGCCCTTGCGGCGGCGGAGGAAGCCGGTGACCAGACCGATGACGCCCACCGCGACGGCGCCCACGCCCACGGGGCCCGCCAGCGCGCTGTCGAAGGCGCTCTGGGCGACCGAGCCGTCCGCTGCCAGGGCGACGCCCGGTAGCAGCAGGACAGCCGTGGGGCATACGACGAACAGACTCAAAGCCGCACTGCGACCGCGCACTGCCGAGCCTCCTCAGAAGACAGCCGTCACCGCTTCGGGTGAACTCTGTGGCCTGGATGTCGCGTCGGCACCACCGTTGTGCGATTGTCGTCCGCCAGTTCGGTGGAACGCGACCGGCCGAAGGTTAGCGGGCGGCCGGTGCGCGCTCCACGAGTGGGGGCTACCTCACAGTTTCGACTCGTCCATATGTCGTAGTCCGCTGGCGCGCCGTGCGGCCCGCGAGAGCGGCCGTGGCGACGAGCTGCTCGGCCGTCCTGGACGAGCCGTGCTCGGAGCCCGCCATGCGGCTGATGGTCTCCTCCATGAGCGTCCCGCCCAGGTCGTTGGCCCCGCCGCGGAGGACCTCGCTGGTGCCCTCGTCGCCGAGCTTCACCCACGAGACCTGCACGTTGTCGACCCGGCCGTGCAGCGCGAGCCGCGCGAACGCGTGCACCGCGCGGTTGTCGCGGCGGGACGGGCCGGGGCGCGCGACGCCCGCCAGGTAGATCGGCGCGTTGCGGTGGATGAAGGGCAGGCCGACGAACTCGGTGAGCCCGCCCGTGCGGTCCTGGAGGGCCGCGAGGGTGCGGAAGTGGCCCAGCCAGTGGCCGGGGTGGTCCACGTGGCCGTACATCATCGTGGAGGACGAGCGGATGCCGACCTCGTGCGCGGTGGCGACGACCTCCAGCCACGTGGCGGTCGGCAGCTTGCCCTTGGTGAGCACCCAGCGGACGTCGTCGTCGAGGATCTCGGCGGCCGTGCCGGGGATCGTGTCCAGGCCCGCGTCCTTCAGCTCCTGGAGCCACTCGCGGACGCTCACGCCCGCCTTGGCGGCGGCGCTGACGATCTCCATCGGGCTGAACGCGTGGACGTGCATGCCGGGCAGCCGCTTCTTGATCGCCCGCACGACGTCGGCGTAGTACGTGACCGGCAGCTTCGGGTCGATGCCGCCCTGCATGCAGACCTCGGTGGCGCCCGCGTCCCACGCCTCCTGCGCGCGGTCCACGACCTCGTCGGTGGACAGCCGGAAGGCGTCCGCGTCGCGCTCGCGCTGGGCGAACGCGCAGAAGCGGCAGCCGACGTAGCAGACGTTGGAGAAGTTGATGTTGCGGTTGACCACGTAGGTGATGTCCGGGCCGACCACGCTCGCGCGCAGCTCGTCGGCCAGGCGGGTCATGGTCTCCAGGGCGTCGCCGTCGGCCGTGAGCAGCGCCATGGCGGCGTCGGTGTCGTCGAGGACGCCCGCGGGGTTGTCCGCGGCCAGGCTCAGCGCGCGGCCGACGTCCTCGGGCAGCCGGGAGATGGCCTTGGGGACCGTCAGCGAGCCCCAGTCGCCGTAGACGGTCTCGAAGTCGCTCCGGCGGTCCTCGGTGCGGCCCTCGGTGTCGATGGAGGTGTTCAGGTCGGCGCGGCCGTAGGTGTCGACCCCGCCGTCCGGCTCCTGCCACTCCCGGCCGACGACCTCGGCGGAAGCGTTTGCGAGCCCGTCGGCCTGCGCCAACGCGGCGACGTGGCCGGTGAGCCTGCTGTCGATCCACTGGCCCGCCATCGCGCGGACGTAGCGCGGGTAGACGTTGAGGCGCTCGCGCAGGTCGTAGCCGCCCGCCGCGGTGCGCTCGCGCAGGTCGTCGATGTGCGGCCACGGACGCTCGGGGTTGACGTGATCCGGGGTGATCGGCGAGACGCCGCCCCAGTCGTCGACGCCTGCGCGCAGCATCATCGGGAACTCGTCGCCCACGAGGTTCGGCGGCGCCTGGACGCTGGTGGTCGACGGCATGAGCAGGCGGGCGACCGAGATGGTCGCGGCCAGCTCGTGCAGGTCGGCGTCCGGCAGTCCGCGCATCGCCGTGTCCGGCTTGGCGCGGAAGTTCTGGATGATCACTTCCTGGATGTGCCCGTACTGCTGGGCGATCCCGCGGATCGCCATCAGCGACTCGGCGCGCTCGGTGATCGTCTCGCCGATGCCGATCAGGATGCCGGTCGTGAACGGGACGTTCACCCGGCCCGCGTCGGTCAGCACCCGCAGGCGGACCGCGGGGTCCTTGTCCGGGCTGCCGTAGTGCGGGCCGCCCTTCTCGCTCCACAGCCGCGTGGCCGTGGTCTCCAGCATCATGCCCATGCTGGACGCGACGGGCTTGAGCCGCTGCAACTCCTCCCAGCTCAGCACGCCGGGGTTGAGGTGCGGCAGCAGGCCGGTCTCCTCCAGCACCGCGATGGCGCACGCCCGCACGTAGTCGAGCGTCGACGAGTACCCGCGGGCGTCCAGCCACTCCGCCGCGGCGGGCCACCGGTCCTCCGGCCGGTCACCCAGGGTGAACAGCGCTTCCTTGCACCCGGCCGCCGCGCCCTTGCGGGCGATCTCCAGCACCTCGTCGCGCTCCAGGAACGCGGCGGGCAGCTTGCCGGGCACGGTCGCGAACGTGCAGTAGTGGCAGCGGTCGCGGCACAGCCTGGTCAGCGGGATGAACACCGACCTGCTGTACGTCACCACGCCCTCGCGGCCCTCCGCGCGCAGGTGCGCGTCCCGCACCCGGCCGGCGGCGCCGAACAGCTCTTCGAGGTCGTCACCGCGGGCGTGCAGGAGCACGGCCGCCTCGGTCACGTCGAGCGCGACCCCGTCGTTCGCCCGGCGGAGCGCCCGTCGCATCGCGCTGGCGCTCGGCACGGGCTCAGGCGCGTTGAGGGAGATGTCCACTGCCACGTCAACGACCCTAGGCCGTGGAAATTCCTTCCCGCTGATCCAGTGAGATGCCGCACTCGTGTCGCGCTAGCGGGACGGGAGCAGCAGCTCGGTGTTGCGGTCGAGCGGCGTGCCGAGTTTCGCCGCGTCGGCGTGCCGGTCGTTGAAGGCGAATTCCCGTCCCAGTGAAGCCAATCCGGTCGCGGAGAAGTCGTCGTAGCCGGTCGCGTAGGGGGCGTCGGCCTCGATCAGGGTGGTGAACAGCGACAGGGTCCCGTCGCCGTTGTCCGCGATCTCGATCACCCGTGCGTGTTGCGGGTAGTCGACGTGCGCGGCCGTGTTGATCTCCCAGAACGCCCGCTCCGGGGTGGCGTGGCCGTGCGGGGTGATGGCGTTGGTGTGGGTGTGGCCGTTGACCCAGGCGACGACGTTCGGGAACCGCTGGAGCAGGGAGACGAGCGCGTCGCCGTTGAGCCGGAGGTCGAGCGGGCGGCGGCGGTCCGGCAGCGGGTTCGTCATGGTGGTGCTCGTGTGGTGGCTGAAGAGCACGAACCGCTCGTCCGTGACCGACTGGGTGGTGAGGCGGCCGAACACGTCGTAGAAGCGGGAGCTGCCGCGCTTGAGCACGTTCTCCAGCCACTGGTACTGGCGCAGCCCGATCGAGCCCTCGGAGAAGCCGCCCAGCGTCGTGGTGTCCAGGCTGACGCCGAGCACGCCCGGCGCGACGCGGAACGTGTAGAACACGTCCACGCCGTCGGCGTTGTCGGCGGTGAACCCGTGCCCGACCGGACCGGGCCCGGTGTTGCGCGGGTCGAGGTGCGCCTGGACGAACTCGGCCGTGCTGAAGGGTTTCCGGCGCGGGTCGGGCGTCACGGTGCGGACGAACCCGTTGTTCGACCCGAGCACGGCGGCCGCGTCGAGCACGCGTGAGGGGTCCTGCATGGCACGGGCGATCTTCTGGTTGCCCGCGTCGTCGAACCCCATGATCTTGGTGCTGCCGGTGTACAGGTCGTCGATGATCGGGATGCCGTCCGGCAGGGTCCCGACGACGCTGTCGTCGTGGTTGCCGAACGTCGAGTACCACGGGATGGTGAGGCCCTGGCTGGTGATCGGCCGGATGGCCGCGTCCACCAAGCCCTGGATCCTGGGGAACCCCAACGCCTTGTAGTCGTCCACAAAGGACGACTCGGGCTGCCAGTAGGTCTTGCTGCCGGAGTTCTGCACGCCCTCGTACCGGGTGGGGTCGCCGGTGTTCGGCGTGAGCCGCCCGCCGTTGAGGATCGTGAGGTACCAGTCCAGCTCGACGAGTTCGTGGTTGTCGGTGTTGTCACCGGTGGTCACGAGGAAGTCGACGGGCCGCCCGGTGAACGGCCCACCGCGCAGGCTGTTCACCCGTCGCACGAGCGCCGCGGACGTGTGCTGCGCGAACAACTCCTGCGCCCGATGAGCCCCGGCCCCGATGAACTGGTGCGTGTACTCGAACCGCGCGGGGCTCTGCGCGTCGACGAGGTGCATGTCGGTGAACTGCACGAAGCACGCCAACGACGTCCGGTTCGCAGCCCTTCCGGCCTTGGCGGGCGCCAACTCCGCCCGCACCACAGCAGGCCACCCAGGCCCGGCCGCCAACCGCCGGTACCCCGCGGCCCCGACAGGCGTGGCCGCGACCTCCAACGTCGTCCCGGCCGTGGCGGCCCACGCGGGCACGTCCCTCAGCCCCCACAACGCCCCGGCACCCACGACCCCGGAAACCCGGAAGAAGTCCCGACGACTCAGCGACCCCATCGACGCACCCCTCTCACCCAGCGCAAACCGTTCCACGCCGATCGAGGACGAGTCACGAACTCCGGGTGAATGTCGCCCGAATGTCCGCGAGCCGGACGTCGTGCAACGAGATTTGCGCAGGTGAGGGGCGTTTTCTAGGGGTTCGGGAGTACGGATTGCGACAACCGGGCAGGCCGGGTAGGTCAGTCCTCGTAGCGAACGGTCACGGGGGCGTGGTCGGACCAGCGTTCGGCGTACGTGGCGGCGCGTTCGACGACCGAGGACACCGCGCGGTCGGCCAGGCCCTCGGTGGCCATGTGGTAGTCGATCCGCCAGCCGGAGTTGACGTCGAACGCCTTGCCGCGGTAGGACCACCACGTGTACGGGCCGGTGGCGTCCGGGTGGAGCTTGCGGGTCACGTCGACGTAGCCGGCTTCGAGGACGCGGTCCATCCAGGCGCGTTCCTCGGGGAGGAAACCGGAGGACTTCTGGTTGGTCTTCCAGTTCTTCAGGTCCGCCTCGCGGTGGGCGATGTTCCAGTCGCCGCACACGACGACCTCGCGGCCGTCGGCGGCGGACTTCTCGCGCAGCTCGACCAGGTACGGGAGGAACTCCGCCATGAAGCGGTCCTTCTCGTCCTGCCGCGGCGTGCCGACGTCACCGCTGGGCAGGTACAGGCTGGCCACGACGACGCCGGGCAGCTCCATCTCGACGTACCGGCCGCTCAGCTCGAACTCCTTGGCGCCGAACCCGATCCGCACGGCGTCCGGCTCGATCCGGCTGAGCAGCGACACCCCGCTGCGGCCCTTGACCTCCGAGTGCGCGTGCACCACGTGCCAGCCCTCGGGTTCGCGGACCTCGTCGTCGAGCTGGCCCGGTTCGGCGCGGACCTCCTGGAGGCAGACGACGTCCGCCTCCGTGGCGGCCAGCCACTCCAGGTAGCCCTTCTTGGCGGCGGCACGCAGGCCGTTCACGTTCACGGTCGACACGGTCAGCACACGAGGAGCCTAACCGCGCGCGGCCGTCTGGAAGCCGTACGGGTAGCGCGCCGAACAACCGGTGCAGCGGGCGACCAGACCGAGCATGCCCACCAGGACGCTGGACGCCTCGGCGGGCACTGCCTCCAACGGCTCCCCGTAGGCCTCGGTGACCAGGCCCGGCCACTCCGGCTCGCACGCGCACGACGTCAGATCCGTGGACTCGCCGCGGAACCAGTTCGAGAACATGCCCCCTATCAGACCATCAGGTGGCTTTGCAGTCGCTGTCGGAGGTGGGCGCGACGAACTCCTCGTGCACCCACCGGCCGGTGTCGAGCATCCGGTACCCGTTCTCGACCTTGCGCTCGGCACGGGTCACGGCGTCGCGCTGGAGGGTGGAGAGGATCGGCTGGGTGTCCGCCGGACCGGAACGGACGTTGAGGACATCTGCTGTCACGGTCATCCTGCACACGGTGGACGCGTCCGCCTCTCCCATCGGCTTGCCGCCGTTGGCGGCGTACATGACACCCGCGCCTACGACTACCCCGATCACGATCATGCCCCGGACTGGGATTCCGAACATCGCTTTGCCTCCCCGATCGCTCCACCAGCAGGTATAGCGACTGGGAGGGCGGTGTGGACGGTTCGGGAGGGGAACCACTCCGGAGACTCACCTACCGGGGGTGGTGGCGACGGAGGGTTACCGGGGCGGGGCCTGTGTTCTTCCGGCGGCTTGTCGTGGGGTCTCCCGGTGGATACTGCTTCCACCATGGTTCTTCCGGTGGCCGCCGGTTCCAGCGGGGTCGGTCAGTGGCTGCCGGTTCCAGCGTGGTCGGTCAGAGTATGCCTGTT